>JAJYSO010000065.1 GCA_021793535.1 Bacteroidota bacterium
CCGATCTTCCCCACTTCCCCTTTTTTTGTCAAAAATAGAAATAGCATTGGCATAGGCTTGTGGATGGTCACCGTTAATTAAGCTGAGTAAAGTGGACTTCCCGGCTCCATTGTGGCCGACTAAAGCCCATTTTTCTCCCTTTTTTATATGCCAATTAATCGCCTTTAAAATAAACTTTCCTTTACTTTTTACCACAACATTCTCCATTTTAACAGCATCTTCAAAACCTACTTGTTGGTCTGGAGATCGTTCTTCAATGAAATGAAATAGATCCAGATCCAACTTCCAATCATCGCTAGGCCTTTCATCTCCCATAGGGCCATCTCTAAACGAATCCCGTGGCCCCATAAAGGCCACCTTTTGATGTGTTAAATACAAGACATGGGTAACACTCTCAGGGATCTCTTTAAAGGAGGTGGCCATAATTACCGTTACCCCTTTTTCTTTTATCTCTTCTAAAAGTTGCCGCAATATAGGGCGTGTTTCTCGATCGAGACCCACAAAAGGGTTGTCCATCAACAACAACACCGGCTGCTTTAATAAAGCTTTGGCAATCATCAGCCGCCTTGTTTCTCCATTGGACAATTGAATCAACGTTTTATCCAATAGCATATCCAGCTGTAACTTTTCAATAATCCATTCTAACGAGAACATCTCTGGAAGAGAAAATGTCGAAGAGTGGTCATCTTGACTGAGATACTCCTTCACCGTAGCCGCTTCTTCCGAAAAATGTGCATGATACCGCTGTTGATAGAATAGATTAGCCATGTTCTCTCTATTTCTAAAACGAGCTTGCTGACGAACAAAAGCAATCATTTTATCATAGGTAAAAAGAGGATCCTGAATGTTTAATGCCTGTTTTTTCTGTACCAATAAAGGATATTCTAGACTTCCTTCTAGCACATTAAAGACTCCCTTTAAGGTATGTAGCAGTGCTGATTTTCCGGCGCCACTTTTTCCTAAGACCGCCCATTGCTGACCTTGCTCTACCTCAAAGGAGAGTTCCTTGAATAAAATGTGGTCCAAGTGCCGAACCGTTGCACGGGAAATAGAAACTACTTTCATAAGATCAGGATGAAGCCTCAAACAGAAATTTGATGAAAATTAAAAATGCACAATATAAAAAAAGCCTCCGACATCGGAGGCTTAAAAACTTAAATTATGAAAACTACTATTTATTCCTATTTATTTTTCGCTTTATTGAATTTAGCGTACTTATTCTTAAACTTATCAATACGTCCCGCCGTATCCACAAGCTTGTGTTTTCCTGTATAAAAAGGATGTGAGGTTCTCGAAATTTCCAATTTTACCAAAGGATATTCCGTTCCATCAACTTCAATCGTTTCTTTTGTCTCTGCAGTAGATTTTGCAATAAAAACATCTTCGTTTGACATGTCTTTAAAGGCCACTAATCTATAATTTTCAGGGTGAATTCCTTTTCTCATTGTCTTATTTATTTAAAAATCACGTTATTTCGGGTTGCAAATTTAAACATTATTTGAATACTCACAATTAAAAATTAGGAAATTTTACTGAATTATTTATATGCTTCTCTTTTCATTATAATCCATTGATTTAACTATACATCCTTTCGGTTTTTCTATATTTGTGGCTCAGCATAGAATGCAAAAATGCCGCAACTTGATAAGTCTTTAAAAGGGATCGCCCAAAAAAGGGGATTGTATCTTGGAGGGATTCTCGTTTTAGCCCTCACACTAGTTTATTTCATCAATTGGGATATCCTCTTGGAATATTGGTATGAGGTAGTCAAACTTCCCATAATCATCGGAATTGCAGTTATGGCCGCCGTGGAGGCCCGCAAAAAACACAGAGGCGAATTTTCATTTAGAGATGGATTTTCCTTATTTTTTGTAACGGTAGTAATTGGCCTCACCTTATCTTTACTTGCCAAATGGCTATTTTATAATTATTTTGACCCAGATTTTGGTCGATATATTAATGATATGGGCATACAAGAGCGCAAGCGACAACTTCAATTGACAGGAACAGCGCCTAAGGAAATAGCAAAGGAAATCTCAGAATTAAAAGCCAGTTACCAACTCTCTTTTAAAAAATTGTTTCAGGAATACATTTTTAGATTGGTCGCTTATTGTATGCCAGCCGTACTGGTTGCGCTTATCCTCAAAACTAAAAAACCTCTTATACGCTGATGCAACTCTCTATAGTTATCCCCCTTCTGGACGAAGCAGAATCACTTCCTGAGCTATACAATTGGTTAGCTAAAGTACTCAGAGCTCATCATTTCAATTATGAAATCATATTTATCGATGATGGCAGTCAAGATGATTCCTGGGAACTTATCGAAGATTTTGCAAAGAAAGACGCTCGTGTAATTGGGCTACACTTTCGAAAAAATTATGGGAAATCACAAGCGCTTCATGCGGGTTTCAAACTGGCTAAAGGAGAAGTAATCATTACCATGGATGCGGATCTACAGGACAACCCTGAAGAGATTCCGGAGCTCTACCAACTGATTAGCGAACAGGGCTATGATCTGATCTCGGGTTGGAAGAAAAAGAGATATGATTCCTATTTTGCCAAAAACCTGCCCTCCAAATTATTCAATGCCGTGGCAAGATTGACCTCCGGATTAAGGCTTCACGACTTTAATTGCGGGTTGAAAGCCTACAAGAAGGAAGTGGTCAAATCCATAGAAGTATACGGGGAAATGCACCGCTATATTCCGGTTTTGGTTAAAAATGCAGGCTTCAACAAAATCGACGAGAAAATCGTTCAACATCAAGCACGGAAATACGGACACACTAAATTCGGTGCTGAGCGCTTTATTCACGGGTTCTTGGACCTGATTACCATCTGGTTCCTCTCCCGATTCGGAAAGCGCCCCATGCACTTGTTTGGCGCTTGGGGAGCCCTCATGACAATAATCGGGTTTTGTTCAGCACTTTGGATTGGGATTTCGAAACTTTATAAATTAGCCAACGATCAAACCGATATTTTAATTGCCTTAAATCCATGGTTCTACATCGCCTTAACAATGATGTTAATGGGGACACTCCTGTTTATTGCAGGATTCTTGGGAGAACTCATCTTGCGAACCAAAAGAGATTTTGACAATTATCATATCGACAAAACCAGGAATCTTCCAACATCCATTCAGTCAGGGCAAGCGAGTATCTCTCCACCGAAAAATCAATAAAATTGTGCTGCTTGATGTTAGATATTTTGGTTTTGGATTTTTAAGCACAATAAATACCGTAGAATTGTTTAAATTCGCAACAAAAATTTAGAAAACTATGAGCAAATACGATATCATTGTTCTAGGGAGTGGTCCGGGAGGTTATGTAGCTGCCATCCGTGCTTCACAACTTGGATTTAAGACCGCTATCATCGAAAAGGAAAACCTTGGTGGAATTTGTTTAAACTGGGGCTGTATACCCACGAAAGCCTTATTAAAAAGTGCTGAAGTTTTTAATTATTTAAAGCATGCGGAGGATTACGGGCTAAAAGTAGAAAAAGCAGATAAAGATTTTGATGCCGTAATCAAGCGTAGTCGAGGGGTGGCTCATAATATGAGTAACGGTGTTCAGTTTCTGATGAAAAAGAATAAAATCGATGTCATCCTAGGAAAGGGAACCTTAAAGAAGGGAAAGAAGATTACTGTCGAAGATGAAAAAGGAAAAACTACCGAGTACCAAGCCGACCACATCATCATTGCCACGGGTGCTCGATCAAGAGAGTTACCGAGTTTAAAGCAAGATGGAAAAAAAATCATCGGGTATCGGCAAGCCCTTACATTGGAAAAACTTCCTAAACGAATGCTTATTGTCGGTTCCGGTGCAATCGGATCTGAGTTTGCTCATTTTTATAACGCCATGGGAACGGAAGTCACTATTGTGGAGTTCCAGCCTCGATTAGTACCTGTAGAAGATGAGGAAGTATCAAAGGCCTTTGAACGCTCGACTAAAAAAGCAGGAATCAAAGTAATGACCAACGCTTCTGTTGAAAGTGTAGACACATCTGCAAATGTGTTGAAGGCTAAAGTAAAGACCAAAAAAGGAGAAGAAATTATTGAAACCGACATTGTGCTCTCTGCGGTAGGGATTAAAAGCAACATTGAAAATATTGGACTGGAAGAAGTCGGTATCAAAACAGACAAAGATAAAATCCAAGTCAATGAATGGTACCAGACAACCGTTCCGGGCTATTACGCAATTGGCGATGTTGTTCCAGGCCAAGCATTGGCGCACGTAGCCTCAGCTGAAGGTATCCTGTGTGTGGAAAAAATAAAGGGAATGAATCCACAAGCCTTAGATTATACCAATATTCCGGGCTGTACATACACCACTCCAGAAATAGCCAGCGTGGGAATGACTGAGCAACAAGCAAAAGAAGCGGGATATGAAATAAAAGTTGGTAAATTTCCTTTTTCTGCTTCAGGAAAAGCAAACGCATCCGGTGCAAAAGACGGTTTTGTCAAAACCATTTTCGATGCCAAATACGGCGAATGGTTAGGTTGCCATATGATCGGAGCGGGAGTAACCGATATGATCGCAGAAGCAGTGGTCGGTCGCAAATTAGAAACAACCGCTCAAGAAATCATGAAGGCCGTTCATCCTCATCCAACCATGAGCGAAGCTGTTAAAGAGTCAGTAGCTGATGCCTATGGCGAGGCCGTTGATATCTAATCACTTTTTATTTTTATTTAAAAAAACGGGTCTCTGTAACAGGAGACCTGTTTTTTTTGACACCACAAATAATACTCCTTTCCCAATGCTTCTGCATTTTTCTATCGCTGTATTTGGAAAAATTTTCAACCCAAAATCCGAGGGGGATTAACTCAAAACCTGTAATTTTGTCTCTTCTGGGGTGCTGATTTTTATCGGCTGAGATAAAACCCTTGCATTCTTAATATGCAGAACCTGATCCGGATAATGCCGGCGGAGGAAAAAAGTATGGATTATTTATTCTCACATTTCACTTTATTAGAAGCTTTAGGGGCACTTTTAGGGGTTTTTCAAGTCCTCCTCTCCAGAGCCAACAAAGTCAGCAACTACTTGTTTGGTATCGCAGGCATTCTCATTGGCCTCTATATCTATTACCACGCCCGACTCTATGCCGATATCCTTTTAAACCTGTATTATCTGGTCATGAGCGTATACGGGTGGTTTTTCTGGAAGTTCGGAAACAAAAGTCACCAAGCCCCCATTAGTAAAACGTCTACAAAAGAATTATACAAAGCACTGGGAATTGCCCTAATTTGTTTTTGTGGATTGACCTATTGGCTCTCTCACCATACCGATTCCGATGTCGTTATCTGGGATGCACTCGTATCGGCCTTTGCTTGGTCGGGAATGTGGTTGATGGCAAAACGCAAAATCGAGAATTGGATCTTTCTCAGCCTTAGCAATTGCATTGCCATTCCCTTACTGCTGTATAAAGAATTGTATTGGTACACAGGACTTACTCTTTTTTTATTGATTGTCGGGATATCGGGTTACTTTAATTGGAAAGCACTACACTTAAAAAATTTAGAAGATGGAAGTACAAACCCTTAGATCAAAATGTCTAGGAAAAGATCTTCTTCCAAAAGACGTACTGAACTGGATTAGCACACGAAACTTCTGGAAGATATGGGTCCCAAAGGAATACGGAGGGTTGGCACTTGATTTTTCAAGTGGATTGCAACAACTCAAACACCTCGCATATATCGATGGAAGCCTAGGATGGACCATCACGCTCTGCAGTGGCGCCAACTATTTCATTGGAAATCTACGTCCACCCACTGCCCATCGTATCTTCGGTACTCAAAAGCCTGTCATTTTTGGAGGAAGCGGAGGAGTCTTTGGAACCGCTGAACTCCACTCGGATCATGTTGTTTTAAATGGACAATGGAAATACGCCACAGGCGCTCCCTATCTCACTCATTATACCCTTAATGCCTCGCTCACCAAAAAAGGGTTGCCCGTTTTAAATTCCTCGGGTAAGCCTGTTATTCAATCTTTTATAATCGCAAAGGATAAAATACAGTCTATAAACGATTGGAATACGATGGGGCTAAGAGCAACGGCTACCTATTCATTTGAGGTGAAAGAAGTAAAAGCAAATCTGGAAGATTCCTTCCTCTACGACCACTTTTATTTGGCCGATAACATTTTCAAAATTCCTTTTAGAATTTTTGCAGATTTGACCTTGTGGGTAAATTATCTAGGGATGGCCACTCATTATAAAGAAGAAGCGCTAAAATATTTACCTGCTACTAAGGTAAACGAGCTCCAAAAGTTACTCAAAAAAGGGGAAGATAAAACATGGCATTACAGTCAAAAAACCATAACGCTCATTGAAAGTCAAATACAAATCGATAGCGACTTCGAACAAGAGGTGCACTCTTATTTTTGTATGCTAATAAAAAAAATTAATCATACACTTATCGAATTGCATCCCTTATTGGGAATGAAGGCTGCAACAAATAATGAATCAATTAATCAAATTTTTAGGGACTATTTTACAGCAACACAGCACCGAAACTTTGCTCAAAGATAATATTGATAAATCCAGTTCAAATGGAAAGCCTATCGGCAGCTGATCACACCGATAAAAAAAAGCCGTTTCAATGACGAAACGGCAGTTATAGTCTTACTTTTATGGTACAAAATTATTTTGCAATTGTTGCCGAAAGGCGTTTATAAATCCCGTTTTCCAGTTTATTTCTAATGGCTGAAAAAGCATCTATAGTTTCCTTTGCATCCTCAATTGTATGGCTAGCAGTAGGCATAATACGCAATAAAATCATATCTTTCGGAATAACCGGGTATACCACAATAGAGCAGAATACCCCATAGTTCTCTCGCAAGTCCCTCACCAAAACCATGGCCTCAGGGATACTACCTTTCAAATAAACGGGGGTCACCGCTGACTCCGTGTCTCCCAAATCAAATCCCTTCTCTTTTAATCCATTCTGGAGATAATTTACTACTTCCCATAAGCGCTCCTTACGCTCGGGTTGCGTACGGATCAACTCTAGGCGTTTCAAAGCCCCCTCAACCAATTGCATCTGCAGAGATTTTGCAAACATTTGGGAACGGATATTATACTTTAAATAATTGATAATTTCTTTGTCTGCCGCAATAAAGGCGCCAGTGCTGGCCATAGATTTTGCAAACGTTGCAAAATACACATCAATCGCGTCCTGAACTCCTTGCTCTTCTCCTGTTCCGGCTCCCGTTTTCCCTAATGTTCCAAATCCATGTGCATCATCAACAAAAAGCCTAAATTTATATTTCTTTTTTAACTCAGCAATTTCTTTTAATTTTCCTTGTTCTCCACGCATTCCAAAAACACCTTCGGAAATAAACAGGATTCCACCCCCGGTCTTCTCTGCCATTTTGGTCGCACGTTGAAGGTTCTTTTCCATACTTTCAACATCATTATGACGGTATGTAAAGCGTTTTCCCATATGCAGGCGACATCCATCAATAATACAAGCATGCGCATCTACATCATACACAATTACATCGTCCTTGGTAACCAAGGCATCAATAGTGGACAACATCCCTTGAAAGCCAAAGTTCAATACATATGCTGCTTCTTTATTGACAAAGGCTGCTAATTCTCGTTGCAATTTTTCGTGTAACGCTGTATGTCCACTCATCAATCGGGCCCCCATAGGATAAGCAGATCCCCATTTTTTTCCGGCCTCGGCATCCACTTTTCTCACTTCGGGATCATTAGCCAATCCCAAATACTAATTATTTATCA
>JAJYSO010000066.1 GCA_021793535.1 Bacteroidota bacterium
CAACAGCAAAAAAAGCTTCGACTCCTTCTAACTCATAATCCAAAAATGCCGGTTTGACCCGAGCAGCTGACAGCAGTTCTTTCACAACTACACCTCTGCTTTTCCGATAGGACACCTTGCGCTGATGAGGCTTAAAAGCACCGTTCATCAATGTGATCAAGTGCTTTTCTTTGCCCACTCCGATCCATGTTCCTCCAGCTTTTTTATCCCGGGGATAATACAATTCCGACTGAAGTTCTGCATACTTCTGAGGAGCTTGGGCTGGACGATTAATGGATTCATCTCGGTTATCGGTTAGAACAAAGCCGGATGCACTTTTTAAAAGAGGCAGGTAAGTTACGGTACACATAAAATTTCTGGTCTCAATAGGGTAAACGCCCTAATGGTTATGCCATGAAAGGTTGAGCCCTCCTTTATACAGAGCAGCTTATTTAAAGCCTACATCGGGCCACCCTTTCCTTTTTTGGCGAGTTCTCTACAAGCAAAGGCCTGAGATATGGTTTTGAGCATTTGTAAAGATAGCTCTTCTCTACGAAATTTGCTGCAGTTAACAAAAGCAATCCTCAACCCGTAAAAATCATGTTCACCGGCATCCCATTAGGTCATTAAAGATCCTTTTCTCTGGCGTCCACTATTCCCGCACTCAAGTGCAGAAAAGGAAGCCTGTCGTAAACTACCCATCCTCGGCAGAGCTGATGGGGTGGAGCTTACCGGATAGTAGACTCACCTAATGGTAACATCTCTCCCTGTTTTTGTTTTTTTATCCGACGGCATCCCACCCACGTAAAAACAATGAGTGGATTTTACGCTCCGTTTGAAAAACTTATTGTTTTATCTTCCCAGATCTCGTTGAAAATGGGTAATTTCACGAAAAATTCAGAAATCACAAAACAAGACATTATGGGAAAAGGATTTTATAAGGTTCCGACTGCAAAAAACGAACCTGTAAAAAGCTATGCGCCCGGTACCCCGGAGCGAGAATTGGTGCTAAAAACCTATAAAGAAATTTTCAATACCAAAGTCGATATTCCACTGTATATCGGAGCTGAAGAAGTCCGCACAGGAAAAACGGCTAAAATTGTCGTTCCTCATGATCACCAACACGATCAGGGGCAATACCACCTGGCCGGTGAAAAAGAAGTCAAAGCCGCCATTCAAAGCGCTTTAAAAGCCAAAAAAGCTTGGGCAGCCTTAGCCTGGGAACAACGCGCTGCTATTTTTCTAAAAGCAGCGGATCTATTGGCAGGACCTTTCCGTCAACGGATGAATGCTGCGACCATGATCGGACAAGGAAAAAACATCTTTCAAGCTGAAATCGATTCGGCTTGTGAATTGATCGACTTCTTCCGCTTTAATGCCGAATTCATGGCCGAGATTTATAACGAACAACCTCAATCCGATGAAACCGCATGGAATCGCACCGAATACAGAGCCTTGGAAGGCTTCCTATATGCGGTCACACCTTTTAACTTTACCTCCATTGCCGCAAACCTTCCAGCTGCTCCTGCACTGATGGGAAATGTGGTGGTATGGAAACCCAGCGACAGCCAAGTCCTCTCTGCTCAAGTAGTCATGGAAGTCTTTCAAGCCGCTGGAGTACCCGATGGGGTCATCAACATGGTCACTGGAGATCCGGAGATGATCACCAATATTGTTTTGGATAGTCCAGATTTTGCCGGCATTCATTATACAGGAAGTACCCAGGTATTTAAAGGAATTTGGAAAAAAATAGGCGAGCGTATCGATACGTATAAGTCCTATCCTAGAATTGTAGGAGAAACCGGCGGAAAAGATTTTATTCTGGCCCATCCTTCTGCCGATGCCAAGCAAGTAGCTACGGCCATCTCCAGAGGCGCTTTTGAATACCAAGGACAAAAATGTAGTGCGGCCTCCAGATGTTATTTGCCCAAGAGCCTGTGGACCGCCATCAAAGAATACCTAGTAGCTGATGTGCAATCCTTTAAGATGGGGTCACCTGAAGACATGGGGAACTTTATCAACCCCGTGATTCACGAGCGTTCTTTCAACAAATTGGAAAAATACATCAACCAGGCCAAAGCAGATGAACAAGCTGAAATTGTAGTGGGCGGAAACTGCGACAAATCCAAAGGCTGGTTTGTAGAACCTACCGTTATCCTCACGCAAGATCCGCATTATACCACGATGGAAACCGAATTGTTTGGTCCGGTAGTGACCATCTACCTATACGAGGATCAACAATGGGAACAAACCTTGAAACTGGTAGATTCTTCCAGCATTTATGGATTGACCGGGGCCGTGTTCTCTCAGGACCGTTATGCCATTGTCGAAGCTTCAAAGGCGTTAGAGAACGCAGCCGGAAACTTCTATATCAACGACAAGCCTACAGGAGCCGTAGTAGGAAAACAACCTTTTGGTGGATCGAGGGCCAGTGGAACCAACGACAAAGCTGGATCTAAGGCCAACTTGATGCGCTGGATCTCCCCGCGCTCCATCAAAGAAACCTTTGTCCCGGCCACCGATTACCGGTACCCTTTCTTAGGAGAATAAGACAGCGTTCTTCTTTCAAACACAGACCCCGGTAATTTAATTTGCCGGGGTTTTTTAAACCTTTAAACTCGTACGGATGGATTAATTTTGCGCTGCTCAAAAAAAGAACAGCACCACTGCCCATGAATCTCTTTGTCAAAAACAAGTACCTCATCTTAGCATTGATGGCACTCACCTGGGGAAGCTCCTTTATTTTGATAAAAAAAACGCTTCCTGTTTTCTCTCCCCTCCAAATTGGTGCGTTTCGGGTAGGCTTTTCTGGAGTTTTACTTTTTATTGTGGGCTGGAGGGCCTTAAAAAATCTCTCCAAGAAAGACCTATTCTGGCTGGCGCTTACCGGGCTTATGGGAAATTTTATTCCCTTATTTCTCGTCCCCTTCGCTCAAACTAGAGTCAGCAGCTCCCTTACAGGGATCATCGGTGCTCTAGAGCCTATATTCGCACTTGTTCTGGGGTATATCCTCTTTAAAATTCCAACGCGGTCCGCACAAGTCGCAGGGGCTTTCATTGGATTCTTTGGAGCTGCTGTACTGCTTTACTTTTCGGATCAAAGCCACAGCAGAAACTACCTCTTTTATACCTTTATCTTAATCCTTACCGCTCTGCTTTACGCAGGAGCGGCCTTACTGGTTCAAGCCAAACTCAGGCATGTCAAACCCGTACAGCTTTCCGGAGCTATTTACACTTTGTGGATGTTGCCCTCTTTGTTCATCTTAACCTCCACTGGATTCTTTACAAAGACCGACTTTCAAGCCACACTTACTTGGAATGCCCTCGCCCAGCTCTTGTTCCTAACAGTCATCAGCACTACTTTGGCCATGCTCCTTTTTTACAAATTAATCCAGGAAACTACTGCAGTCTTTGCCAGTTCCGTCTCTTTTTTAATCCCTGTAGTGGCCGTTCTATGGGGCGTGCTGGATGGAGAGGATTTTGTGGTCTGGTATGCTGTTGGAGGGCTTTTAATCCTGATCGGAATTTACTTGATTCGAGAAAAAAGACCTTAAGCTTCCCGGTACTTTTCATACCGTCGCAATTCATAAGCCACTCCTATTTGAGCAAATCCGGTAGTCAACAAAGCAAAAGAGGTATAGATAATCAAAGTGGCTATTCCAAAATCGGGATTCCAAATCATCAGAAGAGAGAAGACCACGCCTAAAACGGACAAGAGCAACACAATCCACCAGTTCCTAACTTTATAATGCGCCAAATAAGTAGAAAAACCAATTCCGACAATCGAGCGAAAAAGAAGCACAAACCCTACATATAAGGGTAGTATTTTCATGGTTAGCTCCGAATTAGTCAAGAGTAAAAAGGCAATTGCCAGGTCAATAAGAGCGATCACTAAAGTCCATTCCCAATGTTGAAGCCGTTTTCGGTTACTAATGGCATAGTAGAGTCCGAGTGCCCCCACGATTCCAAAGCCAATCACAAAGAGTAGGCTTAGCGTAACATAGGCCTCAATGGGGTAAAACAAAACCAACACCCCGATAATGACATAGATGATCCCCGCTACCAGCGAAATCCACCATTCTTTGACCGATTGTTTATATTGACTGGACATGGTTTCATCTCTTTTTCCAATCTAAATATAAAAAATTTCCGGCACATCAAAAAATAATTATTCTTGACGGTAGTTTTTAAGAACGTAATTAATCCCTGTATACACAATATCACCCATAGTGCGACAATGCTTAAAATTAATATCATAGGTCAATTCCAGCAGGGAGTCTTTCAATTCTTGAATATGGGCTGGCGGTGCCAACTCCTCTTTTCGCATGACTTGGATCAATCGATTGTACCGCTGTCGGCTGGTCATCACCCGTTTGACCACTACTGATCTCATCTCTTTTTGGTATTGCTCAATCGAATCGGCATTGAGCTTATCCAGGGCCATCTTCACCATCTTGTAATTCTCCTTAAAATATTGGGGCAAATACACCCGCAAGTTCCCTTCATAGGTTTCCTGATCAAAATCGATGGGGCGTATTCGGTAATAGACTTGATCGAAATCATGGATCGGGATGACCACATAATTATACGAGCGCATATCGCCCAAAAGCCCGATTAGACAACGTTCGTTAAATTTCACAA
Source organism: Bacteroidota bacterium (assembly GCA_021793535.1). Classification (GTDB taxonomy): domain Bacteria; phylum Bacteroidota; class Bacteroidia; order Flavobacteriales; family Flavobacteriaceae; genus JAJYSO01. Next base: position 4,621 of record JAJYSO010000066.1, read on the forward strand.
ATTCCTTTGAAATCTGCGCCTTTTCCTGTTCCGAACAACTGGGCAAATAATGGCTGACAAATTGATCTCCGGGAATACCCATGATGTGTTGTTCGATCAGGGTATCTTTATAAACCAAAAAGTTCATCCGGTCTGGTGATAAAACATGCTCCAATTCGAGTCCATAAATCCGAGAAGCATCAGCCTTTTTAATGTAGAAATTCGTATGATTATCATTTAAGATATTGCGAATGCGAACGCGAAAAGGCTGTGAATTGCCGAAGGTACAAAAGTGAATGGATTCCACTTTGAGGTGCCTTAAAGTAGCCACATCTCCATCGGAATGAAGTAGCGTATAGATCTTCGTCAAATTACTCTCAATTTCCGCAAACTCTCCTTCTGGATAATACACACTGAGCCACAGGGTATCATTCCCCTGGTCATCCAGTACGCTGAGTCCTCCTGAGAACCGGAGGAGATCTTCATACAACAGCTGTATCCTGGTTACCCGATTATACTGTTCCAAAAACCCCATTAGTCCCTTTGAGACGGGGTAGGAGGGCTTCTTACGGGCAATCACTACATCTCCATTTTCCAAAGGCTTGTCCATATTGACTTTTACGCTCAAAGATAATTAAATTCGCAATAGGCAGGGCAAGGTTATGCGACCGGACGAAAAACCCCGTAACCAAGGTCACGGCTTTTCTTACCGGGTTTATATTTTGCCTTGAGATTGATCACGCATCTTGTCCAGGTTCTCCTTGGTCAATAGGTATTTATTCAGATCTTTTCCCTTATAGCGAACATACAAAAAGATAGGCATGATCACCAAAATGAGTCCCAATAGTGAGAACCCGACAATGCGATGCCCTAAAAACGCATCTTTTAGTCCTTGTAAAACATAAAACCCAACCCCGAACCCGAGCAGGTCGAGAATAAACAAAATCAGCAACACTTTTTTAAGCATCTTCTCTTTTTTATAAAGGTACAAAAAGATCAAAAGGATAAAAAAGCTTGGGATTAATCTTCTTTATCCATACGAATATGTAAATGCAACTCTTCGAGCTGCTGCGCATCGATCAAAGCAGGAGCGTCAATCATCACATCCCTTCCTGAATTGTTCTTCGGAAAGGCTATAAAATCTCGAATAATCTCCTTTCCTGCCAGCAGTGCGACCAGGCGATCCAAACCAAAGGCAAGCCCCCCGTGTGGCGGCGCACCGTATTTGAAAGCGTTCATCAGAAACCCGAATTGTGCTTGGGCCTCTTCTGAGGTAAATCCTAAAGCGCTGAACATTCGTTTTTGCAGCGTTTGATCGTGGATCCGTATGGATCCTCCGCCCACCTCATTTCCATTGAGCACCAAATCATAGGCATTGGCCCGTACTTTCAAGGGTGCTGTTTCCAAGTACTCCCTATCTTCCGGTTTCGGAGCGGTAAAAGGATGGTGCATGGCATGCAACGCTCCGGTCTCTTTATCCGTTTCAAACAGCGGAAAATCAACCACCCACAAGGGCGCAAATTCTCGGGGGTTTCTCAAGTTTAAACGCTCGGCCATTTCCATGCGCAAGGCACTCAGCTGTGCCCGCGTATCGGATGCAGGCCCGGACAGTATACAAATCAAATCACCAGGACTGGCCCCCGTTCGATCCGCCCAAGCTTCAAAATCACTGGCCTTATAAAACTTATCCACCGAAGACTTAAAACTCCCATCCTCATTATACTTCACATATACCAATCCCTTAGCCCCTATTTGTGGCCTTTTCACCCACTTAGTTAATTTATCCAACTCTTTTCGGCTGTATCCTGCACAATTCGGAAGCGCTATCCCCACCACCAATTCAGCTTGATTGAACACCTCAAATTCCCTATGCTGGGCCAGATCATTGAGCTCTCCAAATTCCATCCCAAAACGAATATCGGGTTTGTCGTTGCCATAACGTTTGATGGCTTGATCGTATGTCATTTGCGGAAATTCACCCGTTTCCACACCTGCAATTTCTTTTAAAAGATAGCGAGTCAGCCCTTCGAACATCTGCATGACATCCTGTTGCTGAACAAAAGCCATCTCGCAGTCGATCTGGGTAAACTCCGGTTGGCGATCAGCCCTTAAATCCTCATCTCGAAAACATTTGACAATCTGAAAGTACTTGTCCATTCCCCCGACCATCAACAGCTGCTTAAACGTTTGTGGGGATTGGGGCAATGCATAAAATTCTCCTGGGTGCATTCGGCTGGGCACCACAAAATCACGTGCTCCTTCCGGAGTAGATTTAATCAAATAAGGCGTTTCAATTTCCAAGAATCCCCTGGAAGACAAATAATTCCGCACTGCCATGGTCACGTTATGACGAAAAATAAGTTTCTCCTTCACCGGATTCCTTCGCAAGTCCAAATAGCGATAGCGCATCCGAATCTCATCACCGCCATCGGTGTCATCTTCAATGGTAAACGGTGGGATTTCCGAAGGGTTGAGTACCTCCATATCCGTGACCAGCACTTCAACAGCTCCTGTGGTAAGATGGGGATTTTTGGACTCCCGTTCAATCACTTTCCCTTCCACCCTTACGACGTATTCCCGTCCGACGGTTCTGACCAAATCCATAATTTCCTTAGCTGTCCGCTTTTGATCGAAGATAAGCTGGGTCACTCCATAGCGATCCCTTAAATCTACCCATATCATAAAGCCCTTATCTCGAATCTTCTGTACCCATCCGGAAAGTTGGACGGTCTCTCCGCTATTTTCAATGCGCAATTCGCCGTTGGTATGTGTCCTATACATAGTCATGTGCCTTATCGAATTTAAGTTCGCAAAATTAAGCATAAGTTCTCTTTTTACACCTTTATTCTTACAATTCATTCCGGGTTACTCCTTCTATACTTTGCTCGAGGAAAAAGAACCAGTCCAAATCTACAAGAACGGCACCTTCATAAAAAATAATATTCTCCATCCGATCTTTGCAAATAAGAAAAATTAGGCTATATTTGCCGTCCGAAATTTTATAAATTTATATACGAATGTACGCAATTGTAGAGATAGCAGGGCTTCAATACAAAGTTGAAAAAGACCAGCAATTGTACGTCAACCGGCTCAAGGGCGAAGAAGGTTCAGAATTGACTTTCGACCGCGTC
>JAJYSO010000067.1 GCA_021793535.1 Bacteroidota bacterium
GATCTCACGCCTTTGGGTCGGAGTCTTCCAATGGAAGTTTGACAGAAAATTCCATGAGAAGGTTCAGCTATACTACCCAGAACTCCTTAAACTATTCCTTTAAGTTAAACGAGATTCACAGTTTTGACATTACTGCTTTGCAAGAATTCAGCAAATTTAAAGACAGAATGCTGCAAGGTTCTGGTCAGAACTTTCCCAACGACGTTATTAAAAACTTAAGTGGGGCTTCTTCTAACTATTTTGCCAACAGTACCTATTCTGATCGCATGAAAATGCGGTTTGTCGGATTGGTCAACTACGATTTCGACAAGCGGTATTTGATCAACGCTTCTTATTCTTATCAAGGAGATTCAAGGTTTAGCAATAAATACGACAGCTTTTACTCACTCGGTTTGGGTTGGAACATGCATGAAGAAGATTTCTTAATCGATTCCGAGGTAATCGATGAAATGCGATTAAAAGTGGGGTATGGATTAACCGGAAACGCCGGAATCGGCAGAAATGAATACCAAACCCTTTTAGGGTATAGAACCTATGATAATGGATCGGCTGCTTACATTAGCGGTTACGGAACAAATGCAGAATGGGAGAAGAGTGATCGATTTGACGTATCTGTGGATTATGGATTTTTTAACCGCAGGCTAACCGGATCCATTGGTGTTTACTTCAACAAGACCAAGGATATGCTCTTCCGCGTTCCCTTGCCTCTTTCCGCACAATACATAAACAGTGACGAGGAAGCTGTAGTGGTTAGAAATGCCGGTGAAATGACCAATAAAGGTTTTGAATTCAGCTTGAGTGCTGATCTTATCAAAACACCTGATTTTAATTGGAACGTCGGCCTTAATTTTGCCACCAATGACAACGAAGTAAGTTCTGTGCCCGCCGATGCGGAGATTATAAGTCCGTATAACGTAGTCCAAAGTGGACACAAGGTTCACGAATGGTACATGAAGGAATTTGCTGGAATTGATCCTGAAAATGGCCTTCCCCTGTGGTATATTGATCGCACTCAAAACGATGAAACCACAACCAATTGGAATGAAGCCAAACGAAATTATACCGGAAAAAACCCGTTACCTACCTATACGGGATCACTTTCGACAAGATTTGACTATAAAAATTTATTTTTAGATGCCACCTTGTTTTTGTCTGGAGGAAATCAAGTATACGAGCAATGGGCTCGTTTCCAACAGGCTACAGGACAAGAGCAGATGATGCCCTATGGATCTAGCGAGCAAGCCTATTACGGCGCTTGGAGAGAACCAGGGGACGTAACGGTTTATCCTCGTTTTGATCGCGGGAACAGCTCGGTTGCTAGCTTTTCAGAGGATAATTCTACCCGTTGGTTACACGATGGGACATACATGAGATTAAGACATTTAGGGATCGGATACACCTTTAAAGAAGGCGGTATTTTACCCCTTGAAAAAATGGGGTTAAACCAAATGTCTTTAGCTATCCGAGGTACCAACTTATGGACCTGGACCAAGGCAAAACATCTTCAGTATGATCCTGAATCAAGAGCTACTGGTCTTCTTGACTTGGAAACGCCTCCGATTAAAACTGTAACCTTTAACGTAAATCTTAAATTCTAAACAAAATGAAAAGAAACATAAAACTGATATCGGGATTATTTTCTCTTTTAATATTATTCGCTTCGTGTAGCTTAGAGCCTGAAATAGCGGATGAATTAGAATTTAACCCGAGCACACTAGATGAAAGTACCATACGAAATTTAATGGATGGTAGTTATGAAGAAATGATGCACCACCGTTACTATGGACGTAATTACATGTTGGTTGCTGAAGTGCGAACGGATAACGTATTTGCTAATGGAAATACCAGTAGGTTTAGAAGAACCGGAAGTATGCAAATTCCCCCTACAAATGGGAGACAAAACAACATCTTTAAACACGGATATTATTCCTTATCCGGCCCAAACAGCATCATCAATAGTGATGAGAGTGAGATTGAGGCCCTGAGTGAACCCGAGGATAAAGCAAACATTAAACACATTATCGGTGAAGCATACTTGGCCAGAGCACTGGTGCATTTTGACTTGCTGAGAATGTACGGACAGGCTTATATCGATGAAGGAGACAACTTGGGCGTGAGTTATGCGAAAGAGTTTAAAGGAGAGGATCTCGATATCCCAAGAGGAACCATTGAGGAAAATAAGAAGGATATTTACGATGATATCAATACTGCAATCTCCTATTTTAAAGAGGGGAGCTCATCTCCTTATGCCTCTTCCAAAACAAAATTGACATTGGATGCGGCCTATGGCCTGATTTCAAGAGTGGGTGTTTATTTTAAGGATTATGATCAAGTATTGAGTTTTGGAAGTGAAATAGAGGATTTGATCGCCACTCACCCCGTTACACCGGAAGAAGATGTGGTTGATTATTGGGCACCAAATGCAGAGCCCGGACCTGCTTCTGTCTTTGAGATTGCCGTTACACCGAGTGAATCTCAAGGAATTGACGGTTTGGCCTACTCCTTTAGAAACGGCAAAAGTGGGGTTTACGGAGACATTCAAGTTTTCGACAACTTGCTGGACGATGCGGAGTTTGATGCAAATGACATCAGAGCTTCAAAAGCGATGATCGATTACGAAGGGTCAAAATTGCGCAATATGGGGAAATACCCTTCTGATGGAACAGACTTAGGTGTAGAAAACATCAAAGTGATGAGAATAGCAGAAGTGGTGCTCAATTACGCAGAAGCCCTTAGTGAAAATGGACAAACGGCCAAAGCCTTGGAATACTTAAACAGTATTCCTGCAAATAGAGGGCTAGGGGACAATTATTATGCCTCTCCTTCTATTGAGAACTTGCTTAAAGAGCGAAGAAAAGAATTGTTATTTGAAGGGTTCAGGTTTTTTGACCTGGTTCGTTTCCGATTGGGAATTCGGGATATGGATCCTAATACGCCGAACAATCATGGATTTGTTCCAGCGGGAGACAGTCGTTTGGCATTGCCGATTCCTCAAGAGGAAATCGACTCCAATCACGAATCGGTTCAGAATCCTGGATACAATTGATTTTATCAAAAATAAGTTAGTATGAAAAAGTTTGGTTTATTAGTACTCGTTGCCTTGATCTGCTCGGGTGCACTAATTGCTCAAGAACGAACTGCAGTGAAAAAGGCTCCCCCTCGAGAGGAAGGGGAGGGGCCTTATTCACAATTGATCATCCGCAATGCCATCTTGATTAACGGAACACTGGCACCACCGGTTGGACCGGTAGATATTGTGGTGGAAGGAAATCGGATCACCAACGTGGTGGAATTGGGTGCGCCTAATGCTCCCAATGAAAAACGCCATCCTCAGTTAAAAGCAGGAGGAAAAGAGTTGGATGCCAAAGGCATGTACCTGTTACCGGGATTTGTGGATACACACGCTCATATTGGCGGAGCCCAAGCTCCCGATGCCGAATATGTGTTTAAGTTATGGATGGCTCACGGAGTGACCACGATCGCCGACCCGGGTAGCATGAACGGGTTGGATTGGGTATTGGATGAGAAAAAGCAAAGTGCTGAAAATAAAATCACTGCTCCACGGATTAGGGCCTATACGGTTTTTGGTCAAGGGAGCAAGGAACCCATTGCCACACCCAAGCAAGCCATAGACTGGGTGGATAACAATGCCAAAAAAGGAGCAGACGGAATTAAGTTTTTCTATGCCAGTCCAGATGTGATGGAGGCAGCCTTAAAGGAAAATAAACGATTGGGACTACGCTCTAAAACCCACCACAACCAACTGGGAGTGGGGCGATGGAATGTAGTGAATAGCGCCAAAGCCGGTTTGACCTCAATGGAGCATTGGTACGGACTGCCAGAAGCCATGTTTGAAGACCGAATTATTCAGCATTATTCTTTGGACTACAACTATAACGATGAATCTGATCGATTTGGAGAAGCTGGGGAATTATGGGAACAGGCGGCAAATCCGGGATCTGAAAAATGGAACCAAGTTCGCGATACCTTAATCGCTTATGATTTTACACTTTCTCCAACCCTCAATATCTATTCGGCCAGTAGAGATTTGATGCGGGCACGAAGAGCGGAGTGGCACGAAGAATATACACTTCCTTCCCTGTGGGAATTTTTTAAACCCATTCCCGGCAGTCATGGATCTTATTGGTTCAATTGGGGAACAGAACAAGAAGTGGCCTGGAAAAAAAATTATCAAAAATGGATGGAATTCCTCAATGATTACAAAAACCACGGCGGTCGCGTAACGGTAGGAACCGATTCCGGATTCATCTATCAAACCTACGGCTTCGCTTATGTTTTGGAATTAGAAATGCTCCGAGAAGCCGGTTTCCACCCATTGGAAATTATTAATTCTGCAACCTTAAAAGGAGCTGAAGCATTGGGAATGGACGATGAAATTGGTTCTGTGGAAGTCGGAAAGAAAGCTGATTTTGTCATCGTTAACGAAAATCCGCTGGAGAATTTCAAAGTGCTCTATGGCACAGGGGCCATCCGACTCAATGAGCAGAATGAAGTTACCCGAACAAAAGGTATACAATACACCATTAAAGACGGAATCATCTATGATGCCAAAGCACTTTTAGAAGATGTTCGGGAAATTGTTAAAAAAGCAAAAGAAGATGCTGGTGGGTACGAAATTATTCAACCGGGAATCAATTGATTATTTATAATAAAATAAATTTTTATGAAAAAAGTGAATTTTAAAAGTATTGCCTTATTAGCCTTTGGCTTGCTGCTTGTCGGCAATTTGAGCTATGGCCAAAGGGGAGCCACCATTCCTAGGGTGTCAAATGATACCACTGGGGCTGCCAAAGACAATCTACATTTACCCTTAAATACAAAGAAGACCACTGATCATCAAGTCACTATAAAAGGTGTAAAAATAGACTATGAAGCTACCGTCGGGACCTTACCGGTATGGGATCATAATGGAAAAGTGGTGGCCAGTCTGTTTTATGTTTACTATAAAAGAAAGAATGTCAAAGATATAGACAACAGACCACTTGTTTATTCTTTTAACGGAGGACCGGGATCCGGAAACGTGTGGATGAACATCGGTTTTACCGGGCCCAAAAAACTTAAAATAAGCAAGGAGGGCTTTCCGGTGCAACCTTATGGAGTAGAGGAAAATCCATATTCCTTATTGGATGCGGCCGATATTGTTTACATCTCTCCGGTTAATACAGCCTTTTCTAGGATTGTGGATAAAGACGTAGATCCAGCTGAGTTCTTCGGGGAAGAAGCTGATATCAAATATTTGGCTGATGCCATTCGAACCTTTACCGGACGCTTTGACCGTTGGAAATCTCCTAAATTCCTTATTGGAGAAAGTTATGGAACTACTCGCGTTTCGGGATTGGCATTAGCCCTTCAGGAATCGCAATGGATGTACTTAAACGGAGTCGTATTAGTATCTCCTACCGGGCTGGGCATTGACCGAAGTGGACCGGTTCAAGAGGGCAACCTTCTTCCGTATTATGCTGCTACTGCCTGGTACCACAACGCACTTTCCGCTGATTTACAAAATAAAGAATTGGAGGATATGCTACCCGAGGTAGAAGATTTTACAGTAAATGAATACATCCCGGCTTTGGTAAGAGCAGGTTCATTACCACAAGGGGAAAAAGAAGCCATTGCTGCCAAAATTGCAAAGTATAGCGGGATCTCTCAAAAGGTCATTTTGCAACACAACTTGATTATTGACCGCTCCTTTTTCTGGAAAGAACTTCTTCGAGATCGTGGATATACAGTAGGTCGACTGGACTCTCGTTATTTGGGAATGGATTTAAACGATGGGGGGAATCAACCGGATTACAATGCTGAATTAACGGCTTGGAATCATGCTTTTACACCAGCGATCAACGCCTATTTAAAAGAAGATTTGCAATTTGATACCGACTTGCAATACTATATGTTCGGTCCTGTTCATCCCTGGAAGAGTAGAGAAAAAAGCTATTTCAATCAAGGCAGTGCTGGAATGGATTTAAGTAAAGCTATGCGTGTGGATTCCGGATTGCACCTGATGGTCATGTCCGGATATTATGATGGCGCCACGGATTTCTTTAACGCTAAATACAACATGTGGCACATCAATCAGAACGGAAAGCTGAGTGATCGGATGGAGTGGCATGGATTCAGAAGTGGCCACATGATGTACCTGCGAGAAGATGATTTAAAGACGGGTAACGAATTGTTACGAGAATTTATTAAGAAATCTACACCAAAGGTCGGAGAACCCATTCGGTATCACGATCCTAAAGGAAGATTTTAAGCGGCCAGCGCTCTATTTTTATAGAACGCTCGATCAAATAAAGCAGGCGGGAGGGGGTAGTCTAGGATCAGACTACTCCGCTTCCTTGATCGTGTAGCCGAGTTGATCCTACAGATATCGATGGGGATCATCAAACATATTGACCTGTGAGGCCGTAGAAGGAGATTGAGGTTTAGAGCAATAATGGAATAGGGTCTCCATATTTTAAAGAACTAAGATCTAATATACTTTTACATGAAAGCAGAATCAACTAACGAAGCCTGGGGAAGTCGCCTGGGGCTGATATTGGCCATGGCCGGGAGTGCCGTTGGGTTGGCCAACTTCCTACGCTTCCCAATTCAGGCGGTAGAAAATGGCGGGGGAACTTTCTTGATCCCGTATCTGGTAAGCTTTGTTGTTCTGGGGATTCCATTACTATGGCTAGAATGGGCCATGGGGAGACGCGGTGGAGAACATGGAGACCACAGTACGCCATTTATGATGGGAGGAATGGCCAAAGGCTGGGCGTGGAAATATGCTGGTGTCTTTGGTATTTTTACCAACCTGGTGGTCATCAGTTATTATAGCTATATTGAATCTTGGTCCTTAGGCTATGTGCTCAAAACGGTTTTCGGTGGGTTTTCGGGAATGAACCAGGAAGAAGTCGCTACCTACTTTTTGCACTATACCGATGTTTTAAGTTGGTCATTTGACGGTACTTTTTCTTTGACCCTATTTATTCTGACCTTATTCATTAACGTTTATATCTTATCTCGCGGGCTGAGCGGAATTGAAAAGGTAGCCCGTATCGGGATGCCGTTATTGTTACTTTTTGGAATCCTTTTAGCAATCCGCGGGCTGACCTTGGGAACAAGTGGAGCCAGCGAAGTGGTGCCTGATGCCAATGCTTGGGAAGGCCTTAATTTTTTATGGGAAATTGAATTTGATTCCCTTTGGGATCCCAAAATATGGTTGGCTGCAGCCGGTCAAATCTTCTTCACCCTGGGGCTAGGATGGGGTTTTATCCATAGTTATGCCTCTTATATGAAGGCCAAAGATGATATTGCTTTGAGTGCTATGGCTTCAGGTTTTACCAATGAATTTGTGGAAATTGTCATTGGAAGCCTGATCATTATTCCTTTGGCAGCAGGTTACTTGGGGATGGACTGGGTTAAGGATAATGCCAGCTTTGGGATGGCTTTCCAAACCATGCCTTACCTCTTTGACCAATTAGGGAGTGTATTGGGGAATATTGCCGGGATTTTATGGTTTAGTTTATTGTTTTTTGCCGGTATCACATCCTCTTTAGCCATGGGAACCCCTTGGATCGGTTTTATGAAAGACGAATTCAAATGGTCACAGAAAAAATCGGCTTGGACACTAGGATTATTTGCATTGATTTTGGGACTACCGGCAGTATTGTTTTACAATCACGGTGTATTAGATGAATACGATTATTGGGTGGGAACGGTCAGCCTCG
>JAJYSO010000068.1 GCA_021793535.1 Bacteroidota bacterium
CGTGTTGTTAGCTATGGTGGGAATGGTTCTTATCTTATATTATTTAAACCAGACTTTTCCAGATTTAGGCTTGTTACAAGACAAGATGGTCCTTGGAATTATTTTTGCAAGTGTTTTTGTATTGGGAATTTTATTAACCTGTATCAGTACGTTTTTTGCAACGCAGCGCTTTTTAAACTTGCGTGCAGATGAACTGTATTATTGAATATAAAGCATATACTATTATGGCAACTACCCCTGACAATAGAAACAAAAAAGACGGAGAAAAGAAAACCTCTTCTTTTATTTTTGAAAAGCGCAATTATACAGTGATGTTGATCGGTTTTATCGTTATTGCATTGGGGTTCCTGCTCATGTCTGGAGGAGGCAGTAAAGATCCCGAGTTTTTTAATCCAGAAATTTTCAGTTGGAGGCGCATACGTTTGGCCCCGACATTGGTATTACTGGGTTTTGGGATTGAGATTTATGCCATTCTTTTAAAACCCAAAGAAACACAGGAGTAAACCTCTGTCGGCCCTTTTGTTTAATTGATTATTTCGATGATTTTTTGATGCCCATTCCTCTATCTGCTGAACCGTATAAAGAAGGACAACTTCTGTTGTTCGACAAACCCTATGGGTGGACCTCCTTTCAGGTGGTGAATAAAGTGCGTTGGCTGCTAAAAAAGCATTATGGAATAAAAAAGATAAAGGTGGGGCATGCGGGAACGCTAGATCCGTTGGCTACCGGATTGCTCTTGATTTGCACGGGCAGGTTTACCAAGCGGATACAGGAATTTCAGGGCTTGATCAAAGAATATGAGGGGACCATAACCCTTGGAGCGACCACGCCTTCGTATGATTTAGAGACCGCTATCGATCACCGCTATCCCACACAGCACATTACTTCAGAACTCTTGCATGAAGCAACAAGAGGATTTTTGGGGGAAGTGATACAGTATCCACCGGTTTTTTCGGCTGTTAAGAAAGACGGGAAGCGCCTTTATGAGTATGCTCGGGCGGGAGAAAAGGTTGAGATCAAACCCCGTAGAGTAACCCTTACGCAATTCGACTTGACGCGTATTGCCCTCCCAGAGGTCGATTTTAAAGTCGAATGCAGTAAAGGAACCTATATTCGAAGTTTGGCTTATGACTATGGCCAAAGATTGAATAGCGGAGGGTACTTGTCGGCATTGAGACGTACGCGTATCGGTACGTTTTTGGCGGAGAATGCACTGAGTATCGAAGCCTTTGAAAAGCGGGCTCAAGCGGCGCAATCTTAAAGCATCAGGCCTGAGCACGGAAGGTGTCAGGCCTGGTTAGATAATGATTTGAACGAGCAAAATAATGCTGTTCTTTAATAAAATTCGGCTAGCTTTTCGGTAATCTCAGCTTTGTTTTCTAAAGCCTTAAAAATATTCTGTGAGGACTGAAAGGCATTTTTTTGATTTTCTTGACTGATGATGCCGTTATACGAGCTGATGTCTTCAGGATCCTTTCGATCAATTAGCTTTAAAATGTAAATTCCGCTTCGTCCGACAAGAGGCTGGCTCAGACTATTTTTCTCTAATCCAAATGCATGGCCTACCACGGCAGGCTCGTTCCCATCGATATTCGGGTTGGCCAAGGAGACTTCTTCTTTTTTGCGCACAGCTACACCATATGTGGTAGCGATCTCGGAAAGATCAGTGGAAGAGAGGTTTTCTTTTAAATAGGCTCCTTTTTTCTTTCGAAGCAAAATGGAAGTCACTTCGTTTCGTGCCGCTTCTACATCTTTAATTCCCTTGGTGGTTGCAGCAGTGATTTGTGCAACTACATAACCTAAATCGGTGTCAAAACGCGTAATGTCCCCCACTTTGTTTTCTTTGTCAAAAGCCCATTTTACAATATTGCGATGGGCCCCGATTCCGGGAAGATTTTCATCTAACGGCTCCAAGTTTTTTGCCAATTTAACGGCATACCCATTTTCTTCTGCGACTTGATCAAAATCTCCATCGGTTGCAGCCACTTGAAACTTAGTGGCATTGTTAAACAAGTCGTTTAACGTTTGATCTGAAGGATGGATTTCTTTGGCTAAGGTTGCAAGCTTGATTACCCGCTGCTTGTCTTTGCTGTCTTGAATGGCAACAACGTGATAGCCGAATTGTGTTTGGATTACTTTGACACTTCCTGGATCATTGGAGAAGGCAAAGTCCAAAATTTCGTTTTGATTGTTTTGAGCATGAGGAATCCAACCCAGTTCTCCACCTTCGACCTTTGAAGAAGTGTCGTCAGAGAATTCCATAGCCAAATCTGCGAATTTCTTGGGCTCTTTTTTGACTACCTTGAGAATACTGTCTGCCAGTTGCTCGGCTTGGGCCGCTGTGCGGCTCGTGTTTTGACCGGTTTGAAGGCCTTGGTATGAGATAAGAATGTGTTTCAGTTCGACTGAATCAGCCATTTTATGTTCTTCGATCAATTTGCTGTACTTCCAAAAGCCATTGTCTTTATAAGGGCCGAAAGCTGCTCCTGTTTGAAGGGAGAATAAACTATCTGCCACTGTTTTAGGAAGATCGTCCTTAAACAGGAAGCTGTCCTCAAAAGGAAGGTCAGAATTTTCAGACAAGAACTGTTCGTAATCTGTCGTGTTTTTAAATCCTTTTTCTGTTTCTTCTATGCCCGCTGCTTTATTATAGGTTTCGTGATCTTCCAAAAGGCCAGTCAATTCTTCTTTGACGGCCTGCTCGTCTTCTGCAGTAGGTTTTTCTTCAAATAAGACAAAGCGAAGGTCTCTTAATCCGTTGGTCTTGAATTGTTTTTGATGCGTATCGATGTATTGTTTAATTTCTTGGTCACTGATGCTGACTGCATCGTCATTAATGGCTGCAAAAGGGATTTTGACGTACTCTAGATCGAAACGAGTATTGTTGAGTTTATAAATTTCTTTGGCTTCGGTTGGGGTTACGGCGGTGCCGGCTTGTACAAGACCGAAATATGTTTCGATTTTGGATTGGTCGATGACTTGATTTTCCGTTTGTAGCCATTGGGCATATACCTCTGGATTAATCGCCCGTAGCTGTTCTAAATAAGCCTTGAATTTATTGACATCAAATTGGCCGTTGGTGGTGAACTCTTGATTTTGACCAAATTGCCGAGCCAAGGCAGCTGATAATTGGCGCGGTCCGATTTCGATTCCCGCTTTTTCAATTTGATCCTCTATCAAGGTTTGTTTTACCGTTGCATCCCATGCTTGATTGGTAATTAGTGTGCTGGATACCTCCGGAGGATAGTTTTGACGCATCCCTTGGACCCGATTGTCAAACTCCAAATTAGTAATTTCTTTTCCATTGATGGTTCCCACAACATTTTGGGAATCGCCAAAGGATAATCCACCTTGTCTAATTACATCAGCTAATACAAAAGAGAATAAAGCTAAAGCAATGATTACGATTAAAAATATACCGTGTTTTCTAATATTATTTAAAACTGCCATGAAATACCGTCATTAATCAAAATTCAGTTGGCGAAAATAAGGTATTTCATGAAAATATAAAACTTTAATTTTAAATTAATTAGAAGCAGGCCTTAGGATTCCTTGAAAGGAGTGATTTCAACTAGCTCTATTTTGGTGTTACTGGCCTGAAGAATTTTCATGTTATACCCGCTAATATGGATGACTTCTCCCACGGTTGGGATTTCTTCCGTTTGGTTTACGATAAGGCCGGCCAAGGTCTCATAATTTTCGCTTTTAGGAAGGCTTATTTTATAGTTTTCATTGAGGTAATCAATTTCGAGTCGCCCGGAGAATTGGTATACCCCATGCCCTAAATCCTCTTCGATCATGCTTACCGAATCGTGCTCGTCCTCAATCTCCCCAAACAATTCTTCTACGATATCTTCGACAGTCATAATGCCACTGGTACCGCCGTATTCATCGATGACAACAGCGATGCTTTTTCTTTTTTTGACAAAGGCGTTCAACACGTCTTTGACGAGCATGGACTCCGGTACATAAATTACCGGGAGCAGTGCTGATTTAATCGTTTTGGGGTTTCTAAAAAGCTCGAAGGAGTGGACGTAGCCGGTAATGTCGTCGATGTTTTCGTTGTAGATCAGAATTTTGGACAGTCCAGTCTCCACAAACTTTGTTTTCAAGGTACTGATGGGTTCGGCAATGTCAACGGCTACGATTTCGGTACGGGGAACCATGACCTCTCGAGCCTTAATGGTGGAGAATTCCAACGCATTTTTAAAAATTAACACTTCCGAGTCCAGTTCTTGATTTTCAGCGACTGTTTCCATTTGCTCATCGATGTAGTGGCTGATTTCAACCTTGGTGAAAGCCTCTTGTACTTCGTCGCCTTCGGTTTTAAAAAACAGCTTTAATATAGCATTGGAAATCCACATGACCCCAGAGGTGATCAGGTTAAATAAGGTATAAAAAATATAGGCAGGTAAAGCAAAGAATTTGAGGATGGAATTGGCATAAATTTGAAAGAAAACCTTAGGGATGAATTCAGCCGTGATCAGAATGACAAAGGTTGAGATGATGGTTTGGATGAGAATGGATCCGGATCCAATAAACCAATAATCCAAAAAAGCACTTCCATTGGGATGGGTGGGGATAAGGAGCTTTGCCAACAGATCTCCCATATAAATCCCGTATATAACAATGGCAATATTATTGCCCAGGAGCATGGTGGTGATGTATTTGGAAGGCTTTTGGGTGAGCCGATCTAAAATTTTCGGGATAAAGCCTTGCTGCTTCTTTTCGATCTCCAGTAATATTTTATTGGAGGAGACATACGCGATTTCCATTCCCGAAAAGAAAGCGGAAAATAAAATGTTAATAATAATGATGGAAATGGAAAAAGACATACTTTGTCCTTATTGATTTTTACGCTCTGCCTTATTTCTAAACCATCTCCTGAAAAAGAACATGGCCATGGCCATAATTGCCATGGCGATGTACATAAAGGTCTTGGAATTGTCCCCCCAGGTGCGGATGGTTTCCTCAATTAAGAATAGCGCTATGAAGAGGTAGGCATATTCAATAAACTTGTGGTATTTTTTCATTGCTTTTTATCTTCTATTTGGTGTACTCCAGTATTTGATCGGGAGATAAAGTTATCGAAATCTTGTCGGGCATCAAAGCCCAGTCCATTATTTATGGTGCCGTTATTCATTTGTATGGTGTACTCTAAGTCTGTGAATAGCCAAGCGCTGTCTTGATCCCAATACAGCTGTTTGGCCGTTAAGATCGTACTGTCGCTAGTTACAATTTTAACGTCTCCTTGCAAGTCGACCAGCTGAGTTTGTTCGTACTGAATGGCATAATTAGCTTCTACAGTGTTGACTTTTCCATCTTTTTTATCATAAAAATCAACCTGAATCCCCTCGGGAAACTCTCTGTATGGAAAATTCTGATCGGTAAAATCCAACATTTTTGGACTTCGCAGTTGTGCGGCGACTCTTCCGCTATCGGTATAGATCAGGTTCATGTCGCGTTCTTCCATTTTGGGAACGATTTCCCGCCCTTCCATTTGACGCACTCTGTCTATGCGGGTTTGACAAGAAAAAAGCATTGCCATGAAAATTGACATAGCAATGCTTCTTGTAATATAGAGAACACTTTTATTCATACCCGGTTAGAGGTTGGGCACCCTCACACTTTCTCCGATCCAGCATTTAATATTGATCACTTCGCCTTGTTTCCCTTGTTTGAAAATATCGGCTTTAGAGGGAGCTCGCCCTTCGTAAGAAGCAGCAGTTTGTGCGGCTGCGGAACGCAAGGAAGGGTCCACATTGGCGGCTCTTTTTGCATATTCTGCAGCTTTCCAGTAAACGGATCGTTTCTCGAATAAATCATCACCACAGTCGTTAGCACTGTTGGCGTACATTTGTGCGATCTTCAAGTAGGCCCGACCAAAAGAGGGGTCATTGCTAATGGCTTGACGGTAGAAGTTTCTTGCATTTGAAAGGCTACCTTGATCGTTGTACATGTTTCCAATTAAGTAATATACTTGTGCCTTATCCAATTCGTTGTCTTCCAAATCGGCAGATTGCTTAAAGTATTCGATTGCCTTTTTAAGGTCTCCGTCATTGGCAGCCAACTGTCCTAGGTATTTTGCGGATTTTGCTGACGGATCCAATTCATGAAGGGCTTCTGTAACTTTAAAGAACATGTCACCATCGGTACACTTTTTAGTAGAAAGTCTACGGGCAGCCGATTTTAACCAATCTATATCTCCTTTTTTCTCTTCAAAGCTGCTCGTGTATAAGGGGATGAGGTTAGAGCAATCTGCTCTGGATCCCACTTTTTCATCTATACTTTCTTTGATGGTGTTATAATTTCGCAAGTAAATATCGTTGGTGTCGTAGGTCTTTTGTTCTGCGGCAGTCAATTGCTCTCCTTCGTCTAATTTTTCGAGAAGGGGTTGTTGGACTTTTGCTCGTTGAGATTGCTCAAGATTGATTTTGTCCATGACTTCATCATATTTATTGAAGGCATCCTCTAAGGATTTTTTGCCTTCATCCTGCAGATCGATCAACAGCGAAAAATAAGCGTATAGGGACTTGGGATTGATGAAGTTTTCTTTGTCTTCTTTCCAGGCACGATCAAAAGCATTGTATTGTTCTTCGGTTGAGCCTACGTTATTTTCAAATTGAGTTAAGGCAATTTTTGAATACGTGGAACCTTTGTCCGTTTTGCTTGGGAAAAGCTCTAAACGATCATCAAGATTTTTAATGAATGCTTTTGCTGCTTCTTGTTTCTCATCATCGGTTTTAGCCTCATTTAGAAAATGTTTAAACATTCGCTCCCCGTATTGATAAATGGCCATACTTAATTTGGGGCAGTGTTCTACCAATGTTTCATACAGTGGTTTTGCAGCATCGTAGTCTTCAATCTTTGCACTTTGTGCAAACTTTGATAACTCTTTGTTACAATCCACGTTTTCATCTGAACTCTGTGCGCTTAAATTAGAGAAGATTAGCAGCGCTAGGAATAAAATAAATGAACTTCTGGTCTTCATAAGTATTTATATTAATTAGCTATTAGTTAAATTTCCGTTTATTGAACCATTTGTCGTTAAAAGAAAGGCCGATAAATATATTAACAAAATTTTCTTTTACCAACCCTCCGGATGTGGTACCTCTGTTTCCATATTCGACACCCAGATTAAAATTACTCATATAAGGTCCGGCAGGTAGGCCTAATCCAAAAGACATGCCAAACTCTTTAATATCATGCTGATTCACATTCAATCCCGTGTCCTGATAACGGATACCCGCCCGATACGTGATTCGGTTCAAGTAATTGTTGTCGTTGTACTGTGGAATAAAATACCCCCCAACACGATAGATGTTGATCGCATTGAATTTGACATTATCAGGGGTAAAGGTAGTATTTTTATAATTAGCTTTCCCAATATTTTGGTACTCTACTCCGACCATCCATTTGTGAAACTGGCTGATACCTACTCCTACGCGCCATTCTTCGGGTAAGTCAAAATCTGTATTGGGGATAGTAATATCCCGCTGGTCCACGATAGTTTCGACCAGTCCGGAATTGATTGTAGAGGTGGCAATCGAACGCTCGTTTTTTGATGTGAGCGATGCTTTTGGCGTGTAGCTTGCGCTAGATTCGAGTCGCAATTTTTCAGTTATTTCCCTTTCGTACTGTAGGCCTACTCTAAATTGAAATCCACTGATGGAAGCCACATTCATTTCTTTTGTTCCGTATTGCACGTTGTCTTGATAAAAGGAAGAT
>JAJYSO010000069.1 GCA_021793535.1 Bacteroidota bacterium
TGCAAGGGCAAGCATCGCATACCCTACAATTGGGGTACATCAAAGATAACCAGCGAATCATCGACGAAAGCCTCGTCTCTGTCTTTCGAGGTACCCATTCATATACTGGGGAACCCACGGTTGAGATCTCTTGTCATGGCAGCCCCTTTATCCAACAGGAAATTATCAATTTGTTACTGCGAAAAGGTTGTCGTGCAGCAAAACCTGGCGAGTTCACCATGCGCGCATTTTTAAATGGGAAAATGGACTTGAGTCAAGCTGAGGCTGTGGCCGATCTAATCGCCAGCGACAACAAGGCAGCACATCAAATGGCAATGAATCAAATGCGAGGAGGTTTTGCTCAGGAGATTCAAACCTTACGTGAAGAACTTCTCAATTTTGCGGCACTCATTGAGCTCGAACTCGATTTTTCAGAAGAAGATGTCGAGTTTGCCAACCGGAAAGAATTACAGCAACTGATCTGGAAAATTCAAAAAACCCTCAACAAATTAATCGATTCATTTGCAGTAGGGAATGTTTTAAAACGCGGAATTCCCGTGGCCATTATTGGTGAGCCCAATGCAGGAAAATCCACTTTGTTAAACGCACTCTTGAACGAAGACCGGGCCATTGTTAGCGATATTGCCGGCACGACAAGAGATACTATCGAAGATGAAATTGCCATAGACGGAATTGGTTTTCGCTTTATCGATACTGCTGGAATCCGCGAAACCACAGATAAGATTGAAGAATTAGGGATTCAAAAAACTTTTGAAAAAATCAAGAAGGCCTCCATTGCCTTATTAATGATTCCCAGCCCTTTGGTCCTCCAAAAAGAAGAGCAACAAAAAACGATCATCGAAATTAACCGTATCAAAAACCGCTTTCCGGACAAACCCTTTTTAATTGTCGTTAACAAAATCGATTTATCAAAGGAAGACGAAATCGCATATTTGCAGAAAAGCTTCCATCAAGTCTCGGGTGCAGATGTACATTTTATCTCGGCCAAGAAAAAAATGGGAATCAGTGCCTTGAAAAATAAACTTAAAAATTATGTGGATACGGGAGCCTTACGGAACAATGACACTATTGTGACCAGTTCCCGTCACTATGATTCACTATTAAAAGCACAGCAAGAAATCAATCGCGTTCAAGAAGGACTTAACCTTGGACTGACTGGGGATTTATTAGCCATAGACATTCGACAGGCATTGCATTTCTTTGGGGAAATAACCGGAGAAGACATTGACCCCGATCAATTGCTGGGGCATATCTTTGCTAATTTTTGCATCGGGAAATAAAACTGTTCTCCTTTATTTTCTTTTAGTCCTTTGTTTGACTATCATACAGCTATAAGATTATCTGCTTTCTTATTGAAGCCTTTGTTGCTACACATGCGATACATATGTGATGCGTTTTAAAAAACGTTACACGATGTGGTACACGAATGACAATATGATTAATAACGTAACAAATGGGGAGCGATTATGAAAATCAAACTACTCGAGAGAAAAATTAAAGAATGAAAGAGTTGGTCTACAAATAGAATATTATAAAGGCTCTTTTACATTGCCAAATGGCAAAAGAAAATATGACCAGGAATTTGAGAGCCTAGAATTGTATCTATTTCAAAATCCGAAATCTGCGGAGGAAAAGAAAAAGAATAAAGAAACTTTGGCATTAGCTGCCATTTAAACGAAGACAAAGTGAGAAGTACAGACGAAATAAAAAAACTGATGATTTCAACAGCAAACTCAGATGATAGGATTAGAGGTGTTCTTTTAAATGGTTCAAGAGCAAATCCAAACATTACACCTGACCAATACCAAGACTTTGATATCATTTTCATCGTGAATGACCTAAAATCATTTACAGAAAACCATAGTTGGACAAACCGATTTGGAGAAAAACTCATTTGCCAACTTCCAAACGAAATGTTTTTTGATGAAGATGAAAAACGGAAAGAAATTGCATTCACTTATTTGATGCTTTTTACAGATGGAAATCGCATTGACTTAAAACTCTTTCCAACAGAAAAATTTAACACCGATTTTGAACCTGACAGCTTAACACTTGTGTGGCTTGATAAAGACAATTTATTTTCAAATATTTCCAATTCGACAGACGAAGATTATCATATCCAAAAGCCAAGCGAAAAATATTTTTTGGACGTTTGTAATGAATTTTGGTGGGTGACAACTTATGTAGCAAAAGGACTTTTAAGAAATGAAATACCTTATGCAAAAGAAATGCTTGAAACGGTTGTGCGACCAATGTTTATGAAAGTAATAGAGTGGTTTATTGGTGTTAAAACTGACTTTTCAACAGCGTTTGGTAAAAGTGGAAAGTTTATGGATCAGTATTTATCAAATGAGCATTATGACAAAATACTTGCAACTTATTCAAACCAGCAAATTGAACACAATTGGAAATCTTTATTTTTGATGACAGAATTGTTCGGAGAGTTTGCGAACAAAATTGCAGACAATTTAAACCTCAATTACAACACAGATGAAGGGCAAAATGTAAAAAAATATTTAAGAACTGTATACGTCAAACAAAAATAAACGGTAAACGGCAGCCAACAACTAGCGTTTCATTGTTGGCTCTGCGAGCCCAACGAAACGCTAGTTGTTAGGCGATGATGTCCGTCCTTAACCGCTTGTAAAAGCTAATGACGTCTGTTTGAATTTTAAATTATTAAAAATGAACAGACTGAATGTTTTTATTTTTATCGCCTTAGGAGGCCTGAGTGGCAGTTATTGCCGATATTTAATTGGGGGACTTGTTACCAAACTTTTTTCAACAGCTTTCCCTTTTGGAACTTTTGCCGTAAACATTCTTGGATGTTTTCTAATCGGTATTTTTTACGCCTTATCTAAAGACTTTTCTTGGTTTTCTGCTAATTTATCGCTTTTACTGATAACAGGATTTTGTGGCGGTTTTACTATGTTTTCGTCTTTTACCTACTAGAATATCAATCTCTTAACGCAAATCCCCGAAACGTTCGGAGTAATAAAAGAAAATTCGATAAGTTCGGATTAAAATCGAACTTATTTATATATTTGCAATCGTAGATGAGACTGACCAATAAAAAAATATTAGAAAAGCTTAAAAGAAAGAACAGAGGAAATATTCCTTTGACCAAAGCTATCGATCAACTAATTAAGGATATTAACGACAATAATTGGAAAAATCAAACTGAACTAAAGAAGACAAGAAAAGATGCAGACAACGTTCATAGCGATGGATTTTATTTCTTCAACATCAATATTAGCAGAACAATGATTTTAATTGAGTTTGATGACAACGAAGCTACTGCTATTTGGGTTGGAACACACCAAGAATATGAAACGATCTTTAAAAACAACAGAAATACTATTAAGAAGTGGTTAAAGGTTAATGACTGGATTTAAAAAAACAAGATTATGAAAACACAATTCGACATATCAGAACTAATTGAAAATGGGGAAATCCTAAATGAATTGGATTTTGAAAGAGCAATGATTGCGGACAGAAAATTGCGTGTTCTTGCAAAGGAAAATTCCAAATTCAAATCCGTTCGAAAAAAATTAAGAGATTTAATTGAACAATACGAAAATAAAAATTGGAGTGTTGATTCTAATATTTCTGACAAAAAACTACGAGAAAGCGATGTTGCGGAATTAATAGCCGAAAAAGAACGATTATTTATCCAGCGGAGAAAAGAGCTTATCCGAAAAAAATTAAAGAATTTAAATCTAACACAACAAGACTTTGGGAAAGTTTTGGGACACCAAAGCAAATCCTATATGTCTGAACTGATAAATGGAGTAAGTCCTTTTTCCTTAAAAGATTTGATTGTTATCAATAGAATTTTAAAAATTGATTTAACTGATTTGGTTCCAACCTTTCTATCACAATCTGATAGAGTAAAAATTAGAACAACGATTAAAAAATTGGATAATCCAAAACTGAAATTAAGTAAAGACGATTTAGCATTAGTGTAAAATTGCTATTACCAATTCGAGTAGGCGACCCCGCTTCTCAATAGAAACGGGGTAAGCCTCTCACACCACTAAGCGTACGGGTCTCGTACCTAGCGGTTCACTGGATTATGGATTGAGTTGAACATAAACTTCCAACAGGCTGACCCTCTTTTTCTTAAACGTGCGGGAGTAATCATAGCTTTCAGAATTGGACTTTGAGCAATTGCCCAACCTCCTTTTCTACTATACGACCATGGCCTGGCATCTCTTGGTTTTGCCCCAAGACGAAGAAAATTCTTACAACGCCGCTTGGCTTTCTTCCAGTGATGCCAGATACAATAGCGCAAGCGGTTTCTTAAATTTACGTTCCGTCTTCGCCATAGGTTTGTGCTAGAACTCCCGCCCGAACGCAAAGCCGGTCAAACATTAGAAATCAGACTACAACGACCGTGCTAATTCAAAAACAGATGGACAATATTTATGGACTTCAACAATATTGATGAAATTAAAAAAGCAGGATTTATCGGCTTCAAAAAAGCGGAATATTTACAAATTGGAACAGACGGCCACCTTGAATTCAACTCATTTATTAAAATAATTTTTACCTTTAATAAAAAATTAACAATAAGTACTTATGGAAGTAGAGCAAAATAGGAAAGTGGTTTACCGTTTATTATGGATAGGTTTATTTATTTTCTTCGGAATGATCGGCTCGGTTTATAGCCAAACGCGAACCATCACCGGAAAAGTTACCGATGGAACCCATCCCCTTCCAGGAGTAACGATCACCGTAATGGGAACTACCGTAGGAACTATTTCAGATTTTGACGGAAATTATGAGGTTACTGCAGAAACGGGAACGGTCATCGAATTTAGTTACATCGGGTTTACGACGACCACCCGTACGGTTGGGACAGAAGAGGTTATTAACGTGGAGTTGACAGAGGATGCACAATCTTTAGGAGAAGTTGTATTGGTGGGCAGCAGAGCACAGCCTCGGACGGCATTGGAAAGTCCGGTACCGGTTGATGTGATTGACGTGAAGCAGATCAGTGATTTGACCGGACAAATATCGGTTAACCAGCTTTTACAATTGGCCGGCCCCTCTTTTAATGCGAATAATCAGTCTGGGTCGGATCAATCAGATGCAGTAAATGCCGCCACTTTAAGAGGGTTAGGGCCAGATCAAACTTTGGTCTTGCTCAATGGAAAACGCTATCACCAGTCTTCTTTAATCTTCTTGTTTGGAACAAGAGGCAGGGGAAACACGGGAACCGATATGAATTCAATTCCCGTAGGAGCTATTAAACGGATTGAAGTTTTACGAGATGGTGCTGCGGCACAGTACGGAAGCGATGCCATTGCGGGGGTCATCAACATCGTTTTAAACGATAGAGACCACGGCTTTGAAGGCGACATGTTCTATGGAGCTAATCTCTTTCATGATCCCGGGGATAACGATGTGATTTCTAAGAAAAAAATAGATGGGAACACCTTCAATTTTAGCGGGAATTTGGGAACCAAAATCGGAAAAAAGGGCGGTTTTGGAAATTTCACCTTAGAGTATGTTAACAAACAACATTATTTTAGAATTCCAAATATGGATAAATATCCGGTATACAGACGGCAATTTGGAGGACCAAAATCTGACAGTTTCTATTTTTTTGGGAACATTGAAATCCCCTTATCCGACAATCTAACTTTTTACTCACAACAAGGATATTCCTTTAGAGATACCAAATCTTTTGCCTGGTCGAGATCCGCAGGGGCAGATAATAATATTGATGAAGTTTATCCCAATGGATATGACCCCATTATAAATAGCAAGGTCGATGACGTTACTTTTAATAACGGTATTAAATTTGACGTGTCGGGCTGGGACGTAGACGTGTACAACGCTTTTGGGTATAATAGATTTAAAGTGGATGTGGACAATACCATAAATGCAACGTTAGGCCCGAATTCTCCAACTGAATTTTATGCCGGCGGTCACGCTCTGGCACAAAATACAACTGGGTTTAGCGCCACAAAAGGGTTTGATAGTGTGCTTAAGGGATTGAATATTGCTTTTGGATCTGAATTTAGGTGGGAGGGATATAAATTAATGAAAGGAGAAGAGGGCTCTTTTGCGCTGTATGATATAAATGGAAATGTGGTAGACGAAAATACTCCCGCTTCCTTACTGGTCACGAATCCTCTTACTGGAAATATCCGCCCGAGTGGGTCGCAAGGCTTTTCGGGATTTAACAGTTCGGTCAGTAAACACCGAACCAATGCCTCTGCTTTTATCGATACAGAATTAGACATTACCGATGATTGGATGATCAGCGGTGCTCTGCGTTATGAGCATTATAGTGATTTTGGGAACGTCTTGGCCGGTAAGTTTTCTACGCGGTATTCCATCTCCCCTGTTCTTTCACTGAGGGGCTCCGTTTCTAACGGCTTTCGGGCGCCTTCACTGGCTCAAAGATTTTTTCAGTTACAATTTATCGATATTGAACAGGGAGATTTGATTTCCGTATTGCTGTCTCCAAACGGGGGCGATTTAGCGAATGCCGTGGGGATTCCGGATCTAAAAGAAGAGAAATCCCTCAATACAAGCGCAGGATTTACCATTTCTACAAGAAAATTTAAAGCAACTGTGGATGGCTATTTTGTTGATATTAAGGATAGAATTGTACTTACCGGGCAATTTGATCGTTCCATTTTATTGGATGCAACAGGGGGTACCGGGGTGCCAATTGATCTGGAGCAAGCCCAATTCTTTGCCAATTCCATTGACACGCGTTCCTATGGCTTGGATGTGATTCTGACCTATAACACCGATATAGGAGAGGGTAAGCTCACTTCAACCTTAGCTGGAAACTATAATCATATGAAGATTTTGAACGTTAATGCATCCCCTGAATTGGCCGGCTTTGAAGATATTTATGTCAGCGAGCAGGAACGCTCTTTTATTTTGGCTTCTGCTCCCAAAACGAAATACAATTTAAATCTCAATTATCAATTGGATCGGTTTAGTACAAACTTACAAATGACCCGATTTGGTAAATTGAGATTAAATAATTCCACCGGAGACCAAATTTACACTCCGAGAATTACAACGGACCTGTCATTTGGTTATGAACTCACCAAAAATACCACCTTGTATCTAGGGGGTACAAATATCTTTAATCGCTATCCAACCCTTCAAAAAGAACCTTTACTTAATGGCGGAATGGAAGGAGGAGGGATTTTTAGTGCTGTTCAAATGGGATATGAGGGACGTCAAGCCTTTGCCCGAATAGTCGTTAAATTATAAGTTGAATATTAATCTTGGTTACGATTCCCGTTGATTCATAAACGGGAATCGTTATTTAACTGAAAATTCATATATTTTTATAACTTGTCAATAGCCAATTATTTGTTTCTATTATAGCATCGCGAATGCGAGCTGCCCGATTTTCGAAATTTTAAGTGAATAAATCTCTTATTATATAATTCCCTGTTGTATAAGTTATTCTCGTTTTTTAGTGTATGACTGTTTCCAGCTGGTTGCCATTATAGAGTTGACTCTTTTTCGTCAAGGGAATATCTCTATCCTAAACCCACATTCCAAATAGTAGTGCTTTACCATCCTTAACAAAAAAGAGCTAACGTCAGGGTTTGACACCACTGATAAAATAACATAAATCCCAGAATTATCCGTTCGAAAAGAGTCATTGGTAACGAGTAAGAAATCTCAAGAGCCCGGTAAAAAGGAGCTTCCGTGGTGCAAAATTTCCTGAAATCCTCTACGCAT
>JAJYSO010000070.1 GCA_021793535.1 Bacteroidota bacterium
CGATCTATCGAGGAAGAGGTAAATCCTGTCGCTCCTCCAGTAGATGTGAAAGATTATGTAGATCATATCGATCATATGGTTGAGCTCATCGGAATTGATCATGTAGGTATTTCTTCTGATTTTGATGGCGGTGGTGGTGTATATGGTTGGAATGATGCTTCGGAGACGTTTAATGTGACTTTGGAGTTGGTGAAACGCGGATACAGCGAAGAAGATATTAAAAAATTATGGGGCGAGAATTTACTGCGCGTGATGGAAGAAGTGCAACAAGTAGCCAAAGAAATTCAAGCAGAAGAAGAGGCGTAATTTTCCTTACTGTTCAAGAAAATAAGGACCCTTTGTACCATACGAGGGTCCTTTTTATTTTGATAATCTTTTCCCCATATTCTACTTGAAGTTTTACAATTTTACCCTTATAATTTTTACATTCGTAAAATAAAGATGGTATGCTTCACTTTTTTAAAAAGGATAAAAACAGGCTTTACCCAAATGACTAACGTAACAAATCCATGAATTACGCATATGAAAACAATTGCTCCTATTATTTTAATGGTACTTTTTATCAGTCTTATTTCCTGTAATGGAAAACCCAAATCTGGTGTAAAAAACACAGATGAGACCGCTTTACAAGAGAAAGATACCACTCAAACGGAAAAGAGCGTGTTGGAGAAGGCACGGGATATTCACAACAACATCATTGCGATTGACACGCATGATGATATTGATGTTCGCAACTTTACAGCTGACCGAAATTATGCACAAGACCTTTCTACACAAATCACCTTGCCTAAAATGAGAAAAGGGGGATTGGATGCAGCCTTTTTTGTGGTCTATACCGGGCAGGGTCCTTTGACTCCAGAAGGTTACAAAAAGGCCTATGCCAATGCCGATGCAAAATTTAAAGCGATTCATCGATTGACCCAGGAATACGCTCCAGATGAAATTGAGTTGGCTACAACAGCTCAGGAGGTCCGTCGCATTCATAAGGAAGGAAAACTGGTAGCCTTAATCGGAGTGGAGAACGGATATCCTATAGGAGAAGATTTATCGAAAATAAAAGAGTTTTACGACCGTGGAGCCCGTTATTTTTCAGTGGCACACAATGGGAATAATCAGTTGGGAGATTCCAATACCGGAGAGGCTGATGGTATATGGAAGAATAGAGGATTGAGCGATTTGGGTAAAAAAGTTATTGCAGAATTGAACCGATTGGGAATCATGATTGATTTGTCACATCCTGCACAAAGTACCAATAAACAAGCTATTGAATTGTCTAAAGCTCCCGTAATTGCTTCCCATTCGGGAGTGCGGGCCTTAAATGATGTCAGTCGAAACCTTTGGGATGAAGAATTGGAGGCGATTGCCAAAAATGGTGGAGTGGTTCAAGTCGTAGCGGTTTCGAGCTTTGTCGATAAAAAGAAAGATAATTTACACAAAGCCGGTGAACGTAAAATATTGAATCAGTGGGCCAAAAAAGAAGGAAAAAAAGTAATCCCTTGGGATCGAATGAATCAAATGGAAGATGATTCGGTTATGTATTACTTACAAGAGTATAAGGAATTACGAGAGCTAGCAGGGGAGCAATTGGAAAAAGAAGTGAACCCCATTGCTCCCCCGGTTGATGTTAAAGATTTTGTAGATCATATCGATTATATCGTTCAACACATCGGCATAGACCATGTAGGGATTGCTTCCGATTTTGATGGCGGCGGCGGTATATACGGATGGGATGATGCTTCAGAAAGTTTTAATTTGACCTTGGAATTGGTAAAAAGAGGGTATAATGAAGAAGAAATACGAAAGATATGGGGAGGCAATTTGTTGCGGGTAATGGAAGAAGTGCAGCAAGTAGCTAAAGAGATCCAAGCCCAAGAAAAACCCTAAATAAAAATGGTGTTTACCCTATAGAGGGAAAGGATTGAAAAACGAACTATTGTTGAACGATAAAAACCAAAGAAGAGATGTCAAAAGAAGATTCTCTTTATCAAAAAGCTGCAGCTATACATAAGCGCATCATCAGCGTGGACACCCATGCTGATATCGATGTACAGAATTTTACCCGTGATCAGAATTATGCTCAGGCAGATTTCTGGACACAAGTCAGTCTTCCTCGAATGGAAGAGGGCGGATTGGATGCTCTTTTTCTTATCGTATATACCGCACAAGGAGAACTAACCCCTAGGGGTTATCAGAAAGCTTATGCGCTGGCTGATGCAAAATTTAGAGCAATCCATCGTTTGGTTGAAGAAATTGCTCCAGATCGTGCAGAATTGGCGACGACTTCAAAAGAAGTTAGAGCAATTCATAAAAAGGGAAAGCGCGCCCTTCTTATCGGGGTAGAAAATGGGTATCCTATCGGAGAAGATTTGACAAAGATCAAGGAATTTTATGACCGGGGCGCCCGGTATATGTCTTTGACCCATAATGGGCACAATCAACTGGCCGATTCTCACACCGGTGAAGAAAATGGAGAATGGCTGCACCATGGATTGAGTCTTTTAGGAAAAGAGGTGATTGCTGAATTAAATCGGTTGGGAATGCTTATTGATTTATCGCATCTTGCACAAAACTCCAATAGACAGATACTTGAATTGTCCAAAGCTCCGGTAGTGGCTACCCACTCTGCAGCGCGTGCTTTGAATGATGTCAGTCGCAATCTTTGGGATGAAGAACTCTTGGCGGTTAAAGCGAAAGGGGGGGTGGTTCAAGTGATCGCTTCTCCCCGGTTTTTAAATGGGAAAAAGGATGCGTTGCACAAAAAAGCCATCGCTCCTATTTTGCGGCAAACGGCAGAAGAAAAAGGAATGATTCCATTGGTGTGGGCAGATCGTAAAACACATCCCTTTGGTAGTGATGGGGCCTTTTTAAACCGCTATCGCGCGCTTGTTCGAGAAGCCATGCCACGGATTCAAAAAGAGGTGTTTCCATCTGCTCCTCCGGTTAGCGTGGAAGATTTAGTGGACCATATTGATTATATGGTCAGGTTAATGGGTATAGATCATGTGGGCATTGGCTCTGATTTCGATGGGGGTGGTGGCGTCTATCGTTGGGATGACCCTTCAGAGAGTCTCCAGGTTACGCTGGAGTTAGTCAAACGCGGTTACCGCGAAGAAGAGATTAGGAAACTTTGGGGAGAAAATTTTTTAAATGTGATGGATCGGGTTCAGCGGATTGCTCAAGAAATACAGTCCGTTAAAGGGTAGAGAACCTCTGTCATGTAACTATATTTGTTAGCAGACAATTGTGTATCTTTAAAAGCCCTCATGGTCGACTTGTTATGAGAGAGGCAGAACTCATTGCTTTGTTACGCCTGCAAAGGCTTCCTCGAGTAAATTCTATTTTAGCCAAAAAATTACTGCATTATTTTGGTTCGGCGCAAGCTATTTTTAATGCGAAAAAAAGTGACCTTTTACGCATTCCAGGCTGCGAACATCGTTTTCTTTCTGTATGGGATGACCGGAAGTATTTGGAGCAGGCCAAGACGGAATTGGCTTTTATGCGAAACAGAGGGATTCACCTTAGTTCGTTTCTGGAAGAAGATTATCCCGCACTTTTAAAGCAAAGTGTAGACGGCCCCCTTGTACTATTTCGAAAAGGTAAAATAAATTTTAAAAACAGACGTTTTTTGAGTATAGTGGGCGCCCGAAGAGCAAGTTTAAGAGGAATACATTTTGTGACCGAGCTGATTGCAAATTTGGCTCCCTGGAACCCTGTTATTGTCTCTGGGTTTTCGTATGGAATCAGTATAGCCGCGCACCAGGCTGCACTCATGCATAACTTGCAGACCATTGGTTGCTTAGCACATGGGCTGGATCGCATTTACCCTAAGGCTTTTGCATCCTACCGATCAAAAATAGAAGAAAACGGAGGTTTTGTGAGTGATTTTTGGAGGGAATCCAAAAATTACCGTACGGACTACTTGCGAAGGAATTGCATCATAGCTGGATTGAGTGAGGCCACTTTAGTGGTAGAAAGTGAAGAAAAAAGTGGGGCCTTGGTCACTGCTGATATGGCCTTTTCTTATGACCGTGAGGTGTTCAGTGTACCGGGTCGTCCCGGGGATAGAATGAGTGTAGGCTGCAATTACCTGATCAAGTCACAAAAGGCACAAGCGGTTACTTGTGCAGCCGATATTCTGTATTTTTTAAATTGGGAAGCAAAGGACAAGAAGGATAAAATTTGAAGACAATACAGCTCGTATACTGAGATTAACTTTATGAAGTAGATCCAATCCGGTGCTTTATTGATCTTTAAGTTTTTAAAATGTGAAGAAAAGATTTAATTTCAGCACCCAGACAAGATTGAAATTGCTATGAAAAAAAGATTTTCAAGAAGCCGAATTCTGTTTTACGTCATTATTATTTTGGCCATTGTAGGGTATAGGTATTATCAACAAAAAGCGGATGATGCCGAACGTAAAGCTAAAATAGAATCGGCTATAAACCAAACTAAAGCCCAGCAAAAGCAACAACAAGATGCTTTTGAAAGTGTTTATTCCGATCCCGGATCGCCTCCTGCAGATGCAGGGAATCAAACTGGCCGTATTGCCAGTATATTGGAATTGACAGATGAAGAGATTGTCGTTAATTATGTACGAGATAATGGGAAACTGCCGGCCTATTATATAACTAAAAAGGAAGCAGAAGAAAAGGGGTGGAATCCTGCCGAAGCTAATTTATGTGATGTTTTACCAGGAAAAGCAATAGGAGGAGATCAGTTTAATAATTTTGAGGCGCATTTGCCTGAAAAAGAAGGTCGCCGGTATATAGAGGCCGACCTTAATTACAATTGCGGGCCGCGCAATAGTACGCGATTGGTTTTTAGCAATGATGGACTGATTTATGTCACAAAAGATCATTATCAGACTTTTACAAAGCGATGAGGATGAGGAGATTACATGTTGATCTGAACCGAATAGGAAGCTATGCTGATTTTTATGAATTTTTAAAGCGGGAACTGCCCTTACCCCCCTTTTTCGGGAACAATTTGGACGCCCTATATGATGCGGTTTCTGCTCAAGTTCAACTGCCCTTGGAAATAGAGTTTTCCAACTGTAATGCCTTTAAAAAAAGAGCTTTTAGCAAACTCATCCGAGTGTTGTGTATTTTGGATAAGCAGATTCCTGATTTTCACTTCAAGTGCAGGGAAAATTAAGACGGTACCCTTCTTTTTGGCTTATTTCCCCGGAAACTTTGCTTTTCTTTTTTCTAAAAAAGCTGATGTTCCTTCCTGAAAGTCAGCAGTACCGAAGCTTTCTCCAAATAATTCAATCTCCAATTCAAAACCGTTTACACTTTCGTTGGTACAAGCGTTTACCGCTCGAATGGCTTTGGCTATCGCCACGGTTGAATTCTTCAATATTTTATGGGCGATTTCCTCTGCTTTTCCCATGAGTTCTTCCAAAGGGACCACGTGATTGACCAACCCGTAATCCAGTGCTTGATCCGCCGTTATCATTCCTGCGGTCATGATCATTTCAAATGCCCTACCCTTTCCGACAAGCTGAGTTAAACGCTGTGTTCCTCCATAACCCGGAATAAGCCCTAGGGAGGTTTCAGGTAGGCCCAGTCTCGCATTTTCACTGGCAATTCTGAAATGGGCGGCCATTGCCAATTCCAATCCTCCTCCCAGAGCATATCCGTTTACTGCGGCAATGATGGGTTTTGAAAAATATGCGATTTTATCGAATACCTGCTGGTGGCCATCAGCTGAAAGTTTTTTTCCTTCTTCCACTTTGAAGTGGGCAAATTCAGCAATATCGGCCCCAGCTACAAAAGCCTTTTGTCCACTTCCGGTAAGGATGATGATGTTGGTTTTGGCATCCTGTTCCAAAACCTCCAAGGCTTGGTGAAGTTCAGCCAAGGTTTCTCGATTTAAGGCGTTTAATTTTTGGGGACGATTGATGACCAATGTCGAAATAAGGTTTTCGGTATGGAAATAGAGATTTTTATACTTCATCTTTTAATTTGCTTTAGGAATATTAACATAAAAAGAGGTACCCTGCTGCTCGTTTGACTCAAAATGGATACTGCCCTGGTAAAATTCAATAATTTGCTTGATAATTCCCAACCCCAGCCCCATACCAGAGGTTTTGGTGGTGAACTTGGGCTCAAAAATACGGCTTTTATTTCGGTCTGGGATTCCCGTTCCATTATCCTTTACTTCGATGGTGATGAAGTCTGTGTGATCGCGTAGAAAAACCTTGATTTCGGGCTTGCGCTGATGTTCAGAAGCTTGGATAGCGTTTTTTAGCAAGTTGGTCACCACCCGAATGAGTTGGGTGCGATCGAAGAGAATATGGAGTTCTTTTTTTTCTGGATGGAAAAAGATGTCGTCTTTATTGAAAACAGCAATGGCCCTTTCCACTACCTCGACGGCATTTAAGAGCTCATTTTTTGGTTTCGGCATTTTAGCAAAATCAGAAAAAGCAGAAGCCACAGCACTCATCGTATCAATTTGCTCAATCATTGTTTTACTGAAATTTTTGATTTTTTCCTGGTTATAGGGATCTAAGGGGTTGTAACTTCGCTCAAAGCTTTGGATACTTAACCGCATGGGCGTTAGCGGATTTTTAACTTCATGGGCCACTTGCTTTGCCATTTCGCGCCAGGCTTGCTCTCGTTCGTTTGCAGCTAACTTATTGGCACTTTCTTCCAATTCATCCACCATAGCATTGTAGGCATTGACCAGCCCTTGAATTTCTTTGGGGATCTTTGCGGTGTTAATCTTTTGATTTTTACGATCCACGCGTGTGGTAAAAATCTTTTCACTCACCGTATCCAATGATTTGGTAATATATCGAGAGAACAAATACGAGAGGATGACTGCGGCTAAGATGAGGATGAGGTAGACCTGTCCGAGGACAATGAGGAAATAGCGGAGTTCTTTTTCCAAAAACCCATCGCTTTCAATATGGGGAATGCTCAAGATGGCCAGCGGTTTAAAATGGGCATCGGTAATGTAACTGAAGGCGGATTGAATGCGGTGTCCATCCGGATCAATATGGTTGTAATTAAAGCGATTCTCCGCAGCATTTTTGAGCTGGTTTAAAATGGCATTGGAGAGTTGTGTGCTGTCGGACTGGTTTAAAAAAGTAGCTCGTGAGGATTTGAGCAATTTTCCATCCAGATCATATAATTTTATCCGGGTATCGTGAATATGACTAATTTCATAGATTTTATCTTTAAAGATCAGATTGATGTATTTGGTTTCTAAGGGATAAGTGGTGTTCTCTATTTGGTAGTCTATACTGGATTCAATGGACTTTACGGTACGCTCTAATTGGTCTTGTTGGTACCGTTTAGATTCATCTCGGTATTGGTATACCGTAACAGCTGCAATAATGGAGGCCGCTACAAAGACCAAGGATATCAGGCTAATGAAAAAGCGATTGCGCAAAGAAGGTTTAAAAAGTTTCATGAGCAAGCTGATTTTTATGCAGTTTATCGTGTGGCTCTGATTTCCCCTTTTGGATGTATTCCTTTTCCATGGGAAAGTGACAGGGCGTTACCATACGCGCTGCACGTATTATCAACAGCCTGAAATTATGCAAAAAATGTGACTTTAGGATAAACTTCTTAGGGTTGAGGGAAAAAACCATATGAAAGGAGCAGTGTGATCCCAAAATTTAAAGCGCTTCAAGTAAAACGTTTCAAGAGGTAAGCATTGTGCGGATTGCCGTGTAGGAATGAGGTTTACTTAAAGGTAAAACACAAA
>JAJYSO010000071.1 GCA_021793535.1 Bacteroidota bacterium
GATAATGCCACGTATTTTTCGAATGCTTGCGAGTCGCCTCTCCACGTTTTGCTTCCTCAGCGGAAATAATAGCCATGATGTGATCACTTTTTTCCGCTTTTTGGAGTCGATCTGCAAATTTGGGAGCCAATACATCATTTGGATTTTGAAGCGTACCGGTTGCCCAGACTATATATTTATCAGGTACGGTAATCTCGACATTGAAATCATCGAAATCGTTATAAAACTCTTGGGTTCCATTGTAGTTAAACTCATTCCATCCATTGGTGTCGTCATATACGGCGATACGAGGGAAAAAATAAGCGATAAAGTAAGAGCCCTCATCAACTTGGCCGGTTCGGTTATGGGAAGTTTCATTTAAGGTATAAGACCAATGAATGACAAACTGGATTTCTTCTTTGGGCTTGAGTGCAGGAATCGGCAGGTACATATTTGTGGCTTCAATGGTTAAGGACTGGACGTCTTCTTCTTGTCCATTGACTTGTAGCTTTTCGATTTTTACGCCATCGGTCAGATCTTTAGGTTCGACATGGCCCATGAAATGACCATCTCGAGGCATTCCTTTTTGATAGTAATTGGGGAATAATTTAAAGAGTATTTTAGCCAAAGTATCCGGACTATTGTTGGTATAGGTAATGGTTTCTTCACCAGTAATCAAACGGGTTTTGGGATCAAACTTAACTTGAATGTCATACTGGGATTTATTTTGCCAGTAATTTACTCCTGGTATGCCTTCCATACTTCGTGTTCTATGGGTATAGGCTTTCTGAATATTCGTGGGAACAGGCAGAGAGGGTTGCGCAAATAAGGCGCCACATAAAAGTAAACTAAAATAGAAATATAAATATCGCATGAGGGATAGGGTATAATTTTTTAAAAGTAATCAAAAATCTTCTTTTTTAGCTATTTATTTTTGCTTGATGCAGTACGAAGAGCTTGATTTATAGGAAGAAGCAAAGGTAACCCAAATTGGTCTTATGAATCCAATGCGGATTAAAAAAATAGTTTCTGTCTTCAATAAGAGGCAGTAGACTTTACTCGAATTTGTTGTTCGATTGCACAATTTCCAAAGTTAAATTGTCCATTGATCGTGAACGATAGCTCTTAAAATGGGCTTTTGACCTTGTTTTTCAATAACTAAAATCAAGCTTTTCCAATCCATGCCTCCATATTCTTCAGTTCCCGCTTTGTAGAATTGAACGAATTGAGCTTTAGGGAACAGGTCTTGAGCGTTTTGAAGACTATTTCCGTATGCTTTGGGACGGTCGGAGTACTGGTTGACCTCCACCTTTTCATCGCCGAAGTCGATGTCAAAAACAAATTTTTGAAGATAATCTGGTATACTGAGATTTAGGGAATCTCCTGTACCGTCTGCATACCCCCAAAACCACTTTTTATCTGAAGGATGCTTTAATTCCTCTAGCCGGAGTTGTTGAGCGGTCGAGTCGATATGAGCATAAGGAGAAAAGAGAATACTTTCCTTTACGTAAGGGCTTAAGGAGTCGATAGCTCCCTTTTGTAATTGCTCCAATGCGTATTGAGCGAAATTGAGCTCATCTGAAAAAGTACGGTGTTCTTCTTTTTGTGTTGTATTCTCTTTTACAGCTTTTGATGGATTGGCATTGGTGCTCTTTTTACAAGAAGTAACGAATAAGAAGAGCAATAGGGGAAGATAAAATCTATACATGTCCGTGTTTATTTAAGATGAATTAATCAAATAGAAAAGAAACGACTTCTTCAATCCGAGAGACTCTTTGGATATGAATATGATAGTCTTTTTTGGAAATTTTACTTTGTTTGGAAATGACAACAGTGGTAAATCCTAATTTCTCAGCCTCACTGATGCGCTGTTCTATCTTTGTGACCGGCCGGATTTCTCCTGCAAGTCCAACTTCCGCAGAAAAACAAATATCTTGTGCAATGGGAATGTCTTCATTTGAGGAAAGAATGGCAGCCATTACAGCTAGGTCTAGAGCTGTATCCTCTACCGATATCCCTCCGGTAATGTTGAGGAAGACATCCTTGGCTCCCAACTTGAACCCCGCGCGTTTTTCCAACACTGCCAATAGCATATTCAGCCGTTTTACATTAAAGCCTGTAGTGGAACGTTGTGGTGTTCCGTATACTGCTGAACTGACCAAAGCTTGGACCTCGATCATCAGGGGACGAATACCTTCCATGGTGGAGGCAATGGCAGCTCCGCTTAGATCTTGGTTGGATTTTGGAATCAATATCTCAGAAGGGTTTGTAACGGGACGAAGCCCAATTCCGAGCATTTCATATATCCCGAGCTCATTGGTAGGACCAAATCGATTTTTGTGAGCTCGTAAAATACGGTATACATGGTTTCGGTCTCCTTCGAATTGAAGGACAGTGTCAACCATGTGTTCTAGCACTTTTGGCCCTGCAATGCTCCCGTCTTTTGTAATGTGTCCGATAATTAATACCGGGGTGTGGGTCTCTTTGGCAAATTTGATCAATTCAGATGTGCTCTCTCTGATTTGGGAGACGCTACCTGGCGAGCTTTCCACGTAATCAGTATGAAGGGTTTGAATGGAATCAATGACCAGAATATCAGGCTGTAATTGCTCAATTTGTTTAAAGATATTTTGTGTTTTGGTTTCGGTCAAGATATAACATTCTGAAGATTGCGAACTGAGGCGTTCTGCTCGCATCCTAATCTGTTGCTGGCTTTCTTCTCCCGAAACATAAAGCGTTTTATAGCGTAGGTGTAGCGCAATTTGTAATAAAAGCGTGCTTTTTCCAATGCCCGGCTCTCCTCCCAATAGGGTAAGTGACCCCGGGACCAGCCCCCCTCCTAAAACTCGGTTTAATTCTGGATCACCGGTATGTAGTCGTAGTTCCTCTTCGTATTGAATGTCTTTTATCAAAGTAGGCTTGGCCATACGACGAGCGGTCAATGGAGTATTGCTTTTCCAGTCCTTTTGATTTGGTTTTTGGATGACTTCTTCTGCAATGGTATTCCATTCTTTACAGGAAGTGCATTGTCCTTGCCATTTGGCATATTGTGCACCGCAATTCTGACAGTAAAAAGCAGTTTTTGTTTTGGCCATCTGTTGAAAAACTTTAAGGTCTAGAAGGCAAAGGTCTCCTTTTCTTGCTTAAAATAGGCAAAACAAGCAGAGAAATGCCGCCTAATAATATGCTCAAAATGGTTTGTGTTCCCCAATCCACCCAACCAAAGGCTTCCCCTGTTTCTTTAGCTACGCCAAATAATGAGAGGGCGGCTCCGACGGCGATAGGGTATATCCCAATGCCTCCATTTGTAATAGACACCGCAAAAGATCCTGCCATAAAGGCGACGAGCATTGCACTAAAATCTATGGTTTCCATGCCGCTGAAAGCAAACTTTAGCAAGTAGAACGTAAACACATAGGCACCCCAGATAAAAAAGGTGTGCAGGATAAAGGCGCCTTTGTTTTTTATTTTATACACACTTCGGATCCCTTCCAAAAGCCCAGATACAAATTTTCTGAGTTTGGAAAAAATGCGGAGATTGGATTTTTTAATCAGGATAAGGAAAAAGATTCCGGCGCCAATAAGCAGTAAGATTCCCAATAAGCTGAGCCAAGGATTGATATGGTAACTTTCTAGGAATAGAGACAGTTCTGGTGCGTGTAATAAAATGGTACAGCTCAAAATAGCCAAGACGATAATCACATCAATGGCTCTTTCAATAATAATGGTGCCAAATACTTTTTCAAAGGACAGTTCCTCGTAAGTGGTGACCAGAGCTCCTCTTAAAATTTCACCCGAACGTGGAATACCCAAGTTGGCTAAGTATCCTGCCATTACAGCCATAAAAGCAGTGGAAAGTTTAATGCGATACCCCAGGGGTCTTAATAAAATTCGCCAACGTTGTGCGCGGGACAAGTGAGAGCATATCCCACCCAATACGGAAACCAGCACCCAAAAGGGGTTGACCTGCAGTATATTTTGCAGTAATTTTTCGCGTTCTTCAGCAGAAAAATGATGTAGGGAATAGAAAATCAAGAAAAGCCCCAGTAGGAGGGGAAGCAGTGTTTTTAATACTTTGATTTGTTTTTTTTGAGTCAATGACAGCTATTTTAATAAGTTGGTGTTTTCGTCAGGAAAAACCAAGCTGGGCTTGAATGATTTGGCAACTTCAAAGTCCATTATGGCATAGCTCATAATGATGATGATATCACCAGGAGAGACTAGACGTGCTGCCGCTCCATTCAAAACAATCTCTCCGCTGTGTCGTTTTCCTGGAATAACATAGGTTTCTAGACGCGCTCCATTGTTATTGTTTACAATTTGTACTTTTTCTCCTTCAATAATGTTTGCGGCTTCCATGAGTTCTTCATCAATGGTTACGCTACCGATATAGTTCAAGTCTGCACCAGTTACTTTTACACGGTGTATTTTGGATTTTACGATTTGTATTTGCATGTCGAATCAGTTCAAGGCCATATTGTCAATTAATCTCACATCACCTAAAAAAGCAGCAATGAAGGCTCTATACTTCTCGCCGTTTTTAAGTTGAGTTGCGGGTTCCAAGGTTTTTGAGTTAGCAATGGTAAAGTAATCTAAATTGAATTCCAAATCCTTTTCAAAATCTAAAGTAATGGCTTTACTAATTTCTGCTACACTTTTAGTGCCAAACTCTTCTTTTGCTTTACATAAGCTTTTATAAAGTAGCGTTGCTTTGTGATACTGTGTGGGGCTGAGTCGTTCATTTCTTGAACTTCTGGCCAACCCATTTTCTTCTCTGCTGATCGGACACCCTACAATCTGGATGGGAAGGTTGAGAATCTGAATTAATTTTTTGACGATCAACAGCTGTTGATAATCCTTTTCTCCAAAATAGGCGCGATCAGGTTGAATGAGGGTAAAAAATTTACTTAGAACAGTGCCCACACCGTCAAAATGGCCTTGGCGGAAGGCACCTTCCATTTTTCTATCTAGGCCTTCAAAGTCATAGTGATTCACCTGTAAACTACCGTTATAAATTTCGGATGTGGAAGGTGCAAAGACGATTAATTCGCTCTGAAATTCCTCGAGTTTTTCGAGATCGTTATGGAGGTTTTTAGGGTATTTTTCAAGGTCTGAAGAGTTATCGAATTGGGTGGGGTTTATAAAGATGCTCACCACCACGAGGTCACACTCTTTAACGGCTTGGTCAATCAAAGAGAAGTGCCCTTTGTGAAGGGCTCCCATAGTGGGCACAAGGCCGAGTTTGGAGGTGGTTTTGTTTTTTAAGTCCAAGACATCCAGCAGCTCCTTTTTTGTCGTTTTTACGGTCACGTATTTTAGTTTAAAGGATGCAAAACTAATATATTACCGATAAAATACATAAAATTTTGTATTTTTGCATGCCTCATAAATATAAAATTTCAAAGTAAGCCTTAATTATGAAAGATAAGCGAGTCTTGTACGTATCCTCAGAAGTGATGCCTTATTCCCCACAAACTGAAATGTCGTTGATGTCTTTTGAAGCTCCGAGAATGGTGAATAGTCAAGGAGGGCAGATTCGGATTTTTATGCCGAGGTTTGGGATTATTAACGAACGTCGGCACCAGCTTCATGAAGTGATTCGGTTATCTGGGGTGAATTTAGTGATTGATGATTTGGATATGCCGTTGATTATCAAAGTGGCTTCCATCCCCAGAGAGCGTATTCAGGTTTATTTCATCGATAATGAAGACTACTTTAAACGAAAATCAACTTATGCTGATCGTGAAGGAAACTTGTACGAGGATAATGATGAACGGGCTATATTTTTTGCGAAAGGGGTTATTGAAACTGTAAAAAAATTGAATTGGGCTCCAGATATTATCCATGTTCATGGATGGATGGCATCATTATTGCCCTTATACTTGCGTAATTATTACGGAAACGAGCCGCTGTTTGTCAACTCTAAGATTGTGACTTCCGTCTATAATAATGGCTTCGAAGGGAGCTTAAATCCGAATATGGAAAACAAAGTTTTATTTGATGGTTTGGAGGAGGAAAGTACAGCTCATCTTAAAGATCCCACTTATGAGGCCTTGGTAAAAACTGCAATTGAAAATTCAGATGCCGTCATTAGGGGGAGTAAAGAATATTCTGAATCTTTGGAAAAATACCTGCAAGGATTAGAATTGCCGGTATTGGACTACAAAGCTAAAGAAGAGTTTGCCAGGGCATACCAAGATTTTTACGAAACCCGAGTTTTAAATGAAGAAGACTAAATATATGGTTTTAAAAAACATACTGTGGAAACCGGCAATTTTATCAATTGCCTTTTTTTCTTTAATTGCTTGTGATAATGATTTTAAGGAGGTAGGAGCAGGTATTGTAGATTCAGGAAACTTTGAGGCGTTATTATATGACCAAGTGGCCTTATCCTCTACAAATAAAGAACTTGAAAAGGTACAGACTAACCGGCTTTCTAGCTATGCTCTAGGGGTATATAATGACGGTGCATTTGGAGTTACCACAGCTGATATTGTGGCACAGTTTGCACTCTCTCAAACCAATCCTTCCTTTGGTGAAAATCCCGTTTTAGACAGCGTTGTTTTAAACCTTCCCTATTTCAGTAGTGTTGAGGATGAGACCAGTGAAAATCCAAAATATGTTTTAGATTCGGTCTATGGAGATCAGCCTTTTAAACTATCGGTTTATCAATCGGGGTATGCTTTAAGAGATTATGATCCCTCTAATGATTATGACCCTCAGGCATACTATTCTGATGATGTGGATAAAATTGAACAAAATATTGTAGGAGGGCCATTAGTCGTTAAAGAGGACTTTAGGCCTTCTGCAAGAAGAATTGTTGTACAAGACCTGTCTGGCGATGAAGATGCCAGTCCCAAATATCAAAGCCCTGCCATACATTTCAAATTGCCGAAGGAGTTTTTTAAAAATTTGATCTTTAAAAAACAAGGAGAAGCTGAGTTGAGCAGCCATGAGAGTTTTTTAGATTATTTCAGAGGACTTTATTTCAAGGTTGAATCCCCTCAAGGACAAGGAAGTTATAGCTTATTGAATTTTGGATCTGAAGACGCAGGGATTACAATGTATTATCACAATGAGGAAAAGGGTGACGACGGAAAGAAAGTAAAACGTTACCACAGTTTCAAATTAAATGCTGTAAATCGGATGATTAACTTGATGCATCGCAGCGGGGGGAATATGTCTTTTCAAAATGATCGTCTCTACGTAAAAGGAGGGGTTGGGGTGTTATCATATATCGATCTTTTTAGGGATCCCGAGCAATTGGATTCCCTGCGGCATGCGGGTTGGTTGATTAATGAAGCGAACCTTAAATTATATGTCGATCAAAAAAAGTTGGCTTCCGGATATGAATTTCCTCAACGCATTTTTGTTTATGACTACAAGAATGGACGTGTTTTAAAAGATTATACCAATTCCACTGATATTAAGGATAATGATATTTTAGAGTCCAGAGTCACCCATTTGGGGAAACTCAGTGAAGATGATGATGGGAACCTATTTTATAAAATTCGATTAACCGACTATATTGATGAGGTGTTGAATAAAGGAGCCACCAATACTCGTTTGGGCATAGTGGTCTCCCAAAATGTAAATGAAGATTCTTTTGTAAATGCAGTAACGCAGGATGGTCAAGTTGTCCGAATCCCCAGGTCAGCGGTGGTCGCGAGAAATGGAGCGGTCTTTTTTGGAGAGAAGGGCTCCTCTGATAAGGCTTTAAAA
>JAJYSO010000072.1 GCA_021793535.1 Bacteroidota bacterium
CTATTGTTACCCTGTTGCCTTCGCTGTTTTTACGTGATTTCCTTAGAATAAATCGAATGGATAAATTTTCTTGTTGCATGTTCAAATGGATTTTGAGCATACAATTCGGTAGTAAAACATGGTAACCTTTTTGGTAGCCTTTTACACCCCATTTTCACCTATTTTTTCAAAATGACAAGCTGTAAAGTCTTCTCAATTTGAAAGCGCTAATACTTTGTAAACACTTGAAAATAGGGAGATTACAAACAAAAAAGGGCTTACAGTTCGGTATCGTCCTGTAAGCCCTTTTTTTTAAAGCTCCTCCTGCTGGGCTCGAACCAGCGACAACCTGATTAACAGTCAGGTGCTCTAACCAACTGAGCTAAGGAGGAATATTTATTATATATTCACACGTTTCTCGTGCTCATCCATACACTCAAAAGGATTGGGCAATAGGGATGAAAAATGTCATTGAACAAAATTGTGGATGCAAATATAATTGTTTTTTCTATTCGTCAAAACATTTTTTTACCGAAGTTGACTTTTTATTCACTTTACGTTTCTTCTTTGTAACCTCCTTAACAAAAGAGTTCTGTATAAAAGCGTAATTTTGTGTAAAAAGAAGTATTATGGAAGTAAAAATATGGTCGGACATCCGTTGTCCTTTCTGTTATATAGGAAAACATACCTTCGAACAGGCTCTAGATCATTTTGAGCATAAAGATAAGATACAAGTCTCTTGGCACAGTTTTGAATTGGATCCTCAACTTAAAACAGACCCTCATCTGAATGCGATACAATCTTTAGCCGATAAAAAAGGTATTCCGCTTCACCAAGTTCAACAAATGATGCAAGCAGGAGCAGGAAAAATGGCAAAAGAGATAGGGCTGACTATGGATTTCAATAACACAGTCGTCGCCAATTCTTTTAATGCCCATCGCTTGATTCAATTGGCAAAAACCAAAAATGTGGCCGATCAAATGGAGGAGGCTCTCTTCGAAGCTCATTTTAAAGACTCCAAAAATATTGACGACAAGAATACGTTACGAACGTTGGGAAAACAGGTAGGGCTAGAAGAAGCAGATTTAGACCGCACACTTTTCACAGATGAATTTGCCGACAAGGTGGAACAAGACAAGCGTACAGCTGCTCAAATCGGAGTACAAGGTGTTCCCTTTTTTGTTTTTAACAACAAATATGCTGTATCAGGAGCACAATCCCCAGAAGTGTTTACCGAAGTATTGGAGAAAAGTTGGGCGGAATACGCTCAGGAGCACCAACCACTAATTATCAACAAAGGACAAGCTTGCGATATCGATGGCAATTGCGATTAACCTAAAAAATTTCATCCCAGTAAATGAGCTGGGGAGGATTTTCTCTTTTTTGTAAGTATAAAAAAATAGCTTTTAAAATGACGATAGAAGATATTAAAAATGATCTCCCTGCATATGCCTATGACATGAAGAACAACCTTGACAACATCTTTATGGAGGGAGGTTGTCCAGGGTTATCTCCAAAACAAATAGCCGTTGTGGCCGTAGCTACTGCCTTAAGTACTCCCGCTCCAAAATTGATTGCAGTCGCCCTTAACTTTGCGAAACCTCTGCTGTCTGAAAAGGAATTAGATGGCGCTAAAACAGCTCATGCCATTATGAGTATGACCAACGTGTATTATCGCTTCCTCCATGTATGCGATAACAAAGAATACAAACGTATGCCGCCAAAACTGGAGATGAAGGCCGAAACTACTCCTGGAATCTCAAAAATAGATTTTCATTTAGCCTCCATAGGCGTCTCCTCCATCAACTTCTGTAAAGCATGCATTGACTATCACGAATTGGCTGCTCGAAGAATGGGAATAAATGCCGAAGGGATACAATCGGTCGTACGGATCGCCGCTGTGATGAATGCTGTAGGTCAAATATTAAAATTTTAATTTCTCTTCAGGTAATTACACTAAGAAGCAACAATTTTATTAGATAATCGCGTAATTACTCTTTATTTTCATATAATTATGTTAATATATCAACTTTGGCATGCTTGTGGTTTATCGTAAGTTGTTAACCAAAAAAATGACTTATGAAAATTCTAGGACAATTGGCACTAGCCAGCATGCTACTCTTCGGTTTTACCACCGCAAACGCACAACAGGCATCAAAACACTCCAAAAAACAAAGCCAAGAAGTAAATACTTGGCTGAAGAAGCAAGATTTCCAAAAAAAATGGAAAGAAGAACTGGGGCTTACGGATGAGCAAACGACTCAAATACAAACTATCCGGGCCAAAAGGGCTGAAGAGCTGAAGGCCCTACGGGAGCAAATCATTACGCTTAAAAAAGAGGAAAGAGCAGAATTGGCTCAGGTTTATACCCCAGAACAAAAGGAAAAATTAGAAAGGATGAAAAGTGCTCGTAAAGGAAAAATGCAAAAACACTATAAGCATCAAAAACGTCGCGCTCCAAAAGGGCGAACTGGAATGTAAAATTTCTTCCTTATTTCTTCCCTTCAAAAAGCTATCGCATCGGTAGCTTTTTGTTTTTTGCCACCGAGTTAAACCTTACCTTTGCAACTGAATTCTATTGAACATCCAACGATGAATACGCTCGCTATAAAACTCAAGATAAAAGCCGAAAAAATCGTCAAAAAAGGGCATCCATGGGTGTTTTCTCAAAGCATTTCCAAACAAAACACAAAAGGTGTTGCAGGAGATATCGCCATATTATTTGGCCAGCACGACAATGAGGTATATGCTATTGGGCTTTATGATCCACATTCTCCAGTACGGATTAAAATCATTCATCGTGGAAAAGG
Source organism: Bacteroidota bacterium (assembly GCA_021793535.1). GTDB lineage: Bacteria > Bacteroidota > Bacteroidia > Flavobacteriales > Flavobacteriaceae > JAJYSO01. Next base: position 2,790 of record JAJYSO010000072.1, read on the forward strand.
AGTGCAGATCGATGCTCAATTTTTTCAACAAAAAATTGCGCGAGCGTTTCAAATTCGGGTTCCTTTACTTCAAAAAGACACCAATGCCTACCGACTCCTTTTCGGAGAAAACGACGGCTTTCCCGGCATGATCGTCGACATCTATAATCAAGTGGGGGTACTCAAGCTCTATTCCGAAATCTGGCTTCCTTATCTCCCTATGATCACCCCAGCACTTGTTCACGCAGCTGGAATTGAAAGTTTAGTTTTGCGCCTGAGTCGAAACCTTCAAAAGCAACCCATCACTTATCAGGAAGGCAGTGTTCTATATGGTAATTTGAAAGATCCCGAAGTCCTTTTTACAGAGCATGGGGTTCACTTTAAAACCCATGTGATTTTAGGACATAAGACCGGTTTCTTTTTAGATCATCGAGACAATCGGCACCGAATAGGATCCTTGTCCAAAGGGAAAACTGTATTGGATGTTTTTTCTTACGCTGGAGGTTTCTCCATTCACGCATTAGCTGGAGGAGCAAAAGAAGTGACCTGTATAGATTTCAGTATGCAGGCACTAGCGCTAGCCAAAACAAACGCTCGTTTAAACCCACACTCCGGAATCTTTAACACGCTTTCAGGAGATGCTTTTACCCTATTAAAGGAGCTCCACAAAAAAGGGAAAACCTACGATATTGTGATTATAGACCCTCCTTCTTTGGCCAAAAGTAAAAGTGAAAAGGACATTGCCAAAAGAAAATATGCAGAATTGGCGCGACTCGGTGTCGCACTCACTAAAAGAAAAGGAATTTTGTTATTAGCTTCTTGTTCCTCCAGAATTACTACTACAGCATTTTTGGAAATTCATCAAAGGGAATTTGCGCAATTGGGAGTTGAGTATCAAACCTTAGCCTTCACCGAGCATGATCTAGACCATCCGGTGACCTTTAAAGAAGGGGCTTACCTCAAATCCGTCTTTTATAAAATCGACTGACCTTATGAAAGTGATCCGCCGCAAAATAAAAGACATCACCCCAGCCCTCTGGGAAGGAGGAAAAACATATGAGTTTTTCATCTATCCAGAAAGTACCTCTTATGCGGACAGGAATTTTGTTTTTCGCCTGAGCAGTGCTACGATTGAAAAAAGTCCTTCCATTTTTACAAATTTTCAAGGCTATCGTCGCTTTTTGGTGATGTTAGCTGGAGATTTGATCATAGAGCGAAACGGCTGCCTCGAGCAACATGCACAAGGCGATGTTTTTGCATTCTCTTCATCCGATCTTATCACTTCATTTTCAACAGGAAGAGATTTTAACCTCATGATTGATCAGCAAGCAGCAATCCCCTTTGTAAGCACAGGAGCACTGCATTTACAAATCAAAGAAAAATTCTGCTTCGTATACAGCTTTTCGAACACTTCCCTTACTATCAATCAATGTCTCAAAAAATTGGATGAAAACGAATGCCTGATTTTTATCAATCCACACAAAAAAGAAATCAATTTAAACGGAAAAACAAACTTTTTATATGGATACTGGTCCTAACCTCATGAAAAAATGGATTTTTGATAAAGCGCACAGTCAATTACTTTTTGAAGCGCGGCATTTGATGATCGCAAATGTTATCGGACAAATCAAGGACTTTGATGTCCAGTTGCAACTTAAAAACGGTAGTTTCGATCACGCTAGTTTTCGTATGATCGCCACAGCCTCTTCTTTATCTACCGGTGATCTAATCCGAGACCAGCACCTAAAAGCGGCTGATTTTCTGTTTATAGAAAAGTACCCAACCCTTCAGTTCATCACCCATACATTAGAAAAGAACGGCCCAAAAACTTATCGTTTAAACGGGACTTTAAGCTTAAAAGGTGTCCAAAAAGAAATTTCCTTAACCACTACTTTCGGTGGGCCAGTTGTGGACAGCTACACCGGAGAGCCGAGAATTGGCTACTCCGTATATGGCGAAATTGATCGTCGGGATTGGGGAATTGACTTTAGCCTTCCTCTAAGCAACGGCGGGTTAGCCGTAAGTAACCGGATAAAAATAAGGGCTGAGCTCGAATTCTTCCAGCCTGTTGCTTAAGGCTGGAGCTGTTTCTTTTTTAAGCGATAGAAGGCATAGGCTAACCCCACTCCCAAAAAGGCCATTCCCGCCCCTACAAGAACTGGAGAATTATAGGCAAAACCTAACATCAAGGGGATTCCTCCCAAATATGCTCCCAAGGTATTTCCCAGATTAAAACAAGCTTGTCCTGCTGCAGCCGCAAAGGTTTCAGCGCCTTTGGCATCTTGAATTAAAGCCATCTGTATCGGGGCTCCTGAGGTGAAAGCAATTACCCCGGTCACAAAAGCCATCACATAGGCCACACTCTCTATATGAATCATAAAATGCACGATCAACAGGCAAACGCTCATTCCCAAAAAACTCAACATAACGGCCTTGATCGGTGCTATGGTATCGGCTAGCTTCCCACCCAATAAATTTCCCACGACCATGCCCAGTCCGACAAGGAACATAATCAAAGGAACACGAGAGGAAGGAAGACCAGAAACCTTTTCTGTCATTGGGGCAATATAAGATACCCAAGCAAAAAGGCCTCCGGTACCTACAGAAATAACTGCCACCAAAAGCCAAGCTCTTCCCTTGGTATAATATTTCAATTGCTCCTTTAGGTTTTGGCTGGATTGATTGGGTAAATTCGGCAGCAATACCCACAGTGATAAAAGGGTAAGAGCGCCCATTGCACTAACGAGAAAATACGTGTACCGCCAAGAAAAATGATGGCCGATAAATGTTCCAAGGGGAACCCCTACCAAATTGGCCAGCGTCAATCCGGCAAACATGATGGAAATGGCTTGTGCTTCTTTTCCTTTTTTAGCCAAGCGTACCGCTACAACAGATCCCACTCCAAAAAAAGCTCCATGAGGCAATCCTGCAGCAAAACGGGATAACCCCATTAAAAAGAAGCTTGGCGCAAGCGCAAATAAAGTATTAAAAAGAACAAATATTGCCATCAGCCAGAACAACACGCGTTTTGCCGGATACTTCCCCGTTATAAACACCAACGTGGGAGCTCCCACCACCACACCGAGCGCATATATGGCAATAAGATGAGCTGCTTTCGGAATAGCAATGGTCAAGTCTTTAGCTAAGTCTGGTAATACCCCCATTAAGGAGAACTCCGTCATCCCAATGGCAAAGCCACCCACTGCCAATGCATATAATCCCTTATTCATATCCTTAAAAAGAATGCAAAGGTCGGTTTTCTCGCTAAAATTTCCATTTTAAAACACAGTAATCTTCAAGGAATCCATCACGTAGGGAGCCCGTTTCTCGGCTATAGATGAATTAATCACCACTTCCCCGAAGAGTAGTTTTCAGGTGGTTGTCATGGGACCCCGTTAATTGGTAAATATAAGTTCTTGAATGGCCGTTGGGTCATCCGTCTCAGTTAGGGCTAACATCAATAAAATACGCGCCTTCTGAGGACTTAAATCATCAGATACAACAAATTTGTATTTTGCATCATCCACTTCATTGTGCAATGTCACTTTCCCAGCGCCTATTCTGGAAGCTCTGCAAATAACAACACCTTCTTGTGCAGCTGCAATCAATGCCTCTTTGACCCCATCATTAAAGTTACCGTTTCCCACTCCTGCATACACAATCCCTCGAGCGCCAAATTTCAAGGAAAAGCCAACCGCATCAGGACGTGATCCTGCATAACCATATAAAATATCAACTTCAGGAAGGGTCACTTGGTCACGGACATCAAAGTGATGTGAAGGCTTTCTTAGGGAAGTGTAATAATAATCCACTTTTCCATCAAAGACAGTACCTATAGGCCCGAAATTTCGGGATCGGAAAGCAGAGGTTCGCAAGGTATTGGTTTTATCCACATCCCGAGCAGTAAAGATTTGACTGTCCATGGCCACCACGGTCCCCACCTTTTCGCTTTTCTTCGACGCTGCAACGATAACTGCATCCAACAGGTTTCGATTTCCATCCTGACTAATCGCCGTAAAAGCCCGCATAGCCCCCACTAAAACAACAGGTTTATCATACTGAACAGTCAAGCTTAAGAAATATGCCGTTTCCTCCATCGTATCGGTTCCGTGAGTAACCACAACCCCATCCGCTTCGTCATTCTCAAAAATTTCGTTGATCCGCTTACTCAGTTTTAACCAAGTCGTAATATCCATATTCTGGCTGCCAATATTAGCAATCTGCTCCCCCTCCACTTGTGCCACATCATGAATCTCCGGTACCGCATTCAGCAAGTCCTCTATTGGTTTTTGGCCTGCCTTATAATCCGCACCTATAGCAGATGCTCCTACCCCAGCGATGGTTCCTCCCGTAGCTAAAATCATCACTCGGGGCAATTCCTGCTGATCCTCGATAATTTGGGAAGCCTTTGAAGAAAAAGAAAATGATATAAAAATGAGTAAGAGTAGTGTAGAAAACCCTGCTTTCATAGCCATATGTAATTGTGAGTTAATGTCCTTTTTCCAAAAATAAGAAGAAAAGTCCAATGTGGTTATATTAACTTTTTAATAACCCTAACCCCGTAATTTATGGCTAAATTTGTTATGCTTTTTCCTTATATGAGGAAATTCATTAAAGATTTTAACTTAATACTAATCATTATGAGTAAAAGAATAAATATAGCAGAAGTGTCCCCTGAAGCATACAAACCCATGATTGCTTTAGAGAAATACATTGCCAGTACAGGCTTGGATCGAAAATTATACCATTTATTAAAAATGAGGGCTTCTCAACTTAATGGTTGTCATTATTGTTTAAATATGCATTCCAGAGATGCCATGAAAGACGGGGAAACCGCACAGCGCTTGTTTTTGTTAGATGCTTGGCGGGAGGCATCGGAATTGTACAAGATCGGA
>JAJYSO010000073.1 GCA_021793535.1 Bacteroidota bacterium
ATCTGTCACAGATATTTTTACAGCACCGGAGATGAGGCCTTATACTAAGACTTTTTTTACCAGTGACTTTTTGGCCAAAGATTACTTTTGGAAGTCCTTTATTGGGGGAGCTTTTATCACCATTGCCATGACGGGTTTGGATCAAGATATGATGCAGAAAAACTTGACGATCGAACATCTGAAAGACGCACAAAAGAACATTTTGTCCTACAGCGCTGTTTTTATACCAGTGGTTATCCTATTTCTGATCTTGGGGGCCTTGTTGTATGTGTATGCGGCTGCCGAGGGAATCACATTGCCTGATCGTGCAGATCTGGTCTTCCCCGAGATTGCCATCAATGGAAATTTAGGGATGGGGTTGTCGGTGATTTTTTTGCTGGGGCTTATAGCGGCGGCCTACTCTAGTGCCGACAGTGCTTTGACAGCCTTGACAACGAGTTTTTGCATTGACTTTTTAGATATTGAAAAGAGAGAGCCGCAAAAACAGAAGAGGATTAGGCAACAAACGCACGTAGGAATCAGCGCATTACTGGTGGTGGTTATTGTGATTTTTAATTATGTATTGGACGACAGTGTGATCGATCTGCTGTTTATGGCGGCATCCTATACCTATGGCCCCTTGTTGGGACTGTTTGCTTTTGGCATTTTTACCAAGATTAAGGTCAAAGATAAATGGGTTTTGTTAGTGGCCATTCTTTCGGCTGCCGTTACTTTTGCTCTGGGACAGATTCCTGCAGCATATTTAGGCGGTTATCAAGTCAATTATGAACTGCTGGTGCTCAACGGCGCATTGATGTTCTTGGGGATGTTTTTAATTCGTGAACCAAGAGCAGTCAAAGGAGATACACCGCAAAGTTAAGCGATGAGTTGAGCTATGAGTCCTTTTTACATTCTTCTTATAACGGGTCTTTATTTTGCATTTTTGTTGCTGATTTCCTTTCTGACAGGAAAGGATGACAGTAATGCTGCCTTTTTTAAGGCTAAAAACAAATCTCGTTGGTATGTGGTCTCCTTTGGGATGATCGGCGCTTCGCTTTCCGGAGTGACCTTTATTTCCGTCCCGGGCTGGGTGGGGAGTGCACAATTTAGCTATTTACAAGTCGTTTTAGGCTATGTATTGGGATATATCCTGATTACCTTTGTATTGCTACCGCTTTATTACAGGATGAACTTTACTTCTATTTATGAGTACTTAAAGCAGCGTTTTGGTATGGTCAGCTACCGAACAGGTGCGTTGTTTTTTATCATTTCCCGTTTATTGGGAATCTCTTTTCAACTCTTTTTAGTCGCATCTGTTTTACAGTATTTCGTGTTTGATTTTTGGCATATTCCATTTGTTTTGACAGTAAGTATTTCCGTACTTTTCATCTGGTTATATACCGCTCGAGCGGGAATCAACACGATTATTTGGACAGATGTACTACAAACTTTTTGCATGTTATTGGCGCTGGGATTGGCCGTTGTGCTTATTGTCAATGAACTGGACTGGGGGATACAAGATGTCTTTTTGTCGAAGGAGCTCAGGGCTTATACTCAGGTGTTTTTTACCGAAGACGTTTTCAACCGGAATTATTTTTGGAAAGCTTTCTTTGGAGGGGCTTTCATTACCATTGGTATGACGGGCTTGGATCAGGATATGATGCAGAAGAACTTGACGTGTAGGAATTTAAAAGAAGCGAAGAAAAACATGCTCTCCTACGGTATCGCATTTATTCCCATCAATATTATTTTCTTACTGCTGGGCGCACTTTTGTTCACTTATGCTCATGAAATAGGAATGGATATTCCAGAACGTACGGATTTCCTTTTTCCGGAAATTGCGTTGAGGGGTAGTCTTGGAATAGGGTTGGGTATCATTTTTTTATTGGGTTTGATTGCGGCGACATTTTCCAGTGCAGATAGTGGGATGGCTGCTCTAACCACGAGCTTTTGTATTGATTTTTTAACCATCGATAAATACACCGAAGAAAGGCAGAAACGTCTGCGTAAAAGGGTACACTTAGGAGTGGGGCTTATGTTGATTATAACAATTGTGACTTTTAATTACTTTTTAGATAGTAATATTATTGATTTGTTGTTGACCGCTGCGACTTATACCTATGGTCCTTTGCTCGGCCTTTTTTCTTTCGGTCTATTGACCAGGCGAAGGGTAAAGGACACTTATGTTATTTATCTCGCCGTATTCTCGGCAGGATTTACCTTTGCGGTCAATCAATTGCCCGCTCGTTATTTATGGGGGTATGAATTCAATTATGAATTGCTTTTTCTCAACGGTCTTTTAATGTTTTTGGGGCTTTGGGCGATCAGTTCCAAAAAAGCAAGGGGCGCGCTTACGCGGGAATGATTCTGGAAGCGTATGGCATGATTAATTTTCGATGTGTTCGCTTTTCCAACGTTCAAAGCCACCTTCTAATCCGAAAATATTTTTGAAGCCATTGAAATCCAATACCTGACAGGCTTGTGCAGATCGATTTCCGGTTCTGCAATATACAAAATAGGTGTGATCCTTATCCAACTGCTCAATTTCGTCCATGAACTTCTGAGGGTTTTGAACGTTGACCAATTTTGCACCCGGAATGTGCTCCAAGTCGTACTCTTCTTGCGAACGTACATCTAAAATCACTGCTTTTTTATCTTTTTTGAACGCCTCTTCCCATTCTTTTAAGTTTAGGTATCTCATGGCCGTATTTTAAAATTTTAGGGCTCAAAGATACGTATTTTTTTGCTTTGTACGGGATTTTATAGCCTTTCAAACTTTGTCGATTTGGAGTTGAGATTTGCTTTTTCCCGGCATTAATCCCTTGTATTTACCCGCTGTATAAGGCTGTTTTGAAGACCTTATTTATCTAAAATACTGAGGATCAATAAATAATAAAGTTTTTATAAAATCTATACAGGTTTTGCCAATTGTTATACATTTGCAGGCCGAAATCGGAGGCATTTGCATTGAAAAATCAATATATAGAAGTCCTTCGGAAATTTTGTTTTTGTGCAAAAGAAGCTGATTAAATTTTCAGTATTTCCAATAGCGGTTGCCTTGTTATCGTTAAGTTTTTCTACCCGAGGAATTGATAAGGAGGATACCCCGAATCTGATTGATGATGAGGTGGCTATGGTCGATGAACTTGCTATGGGATTTGAGGTTGATACCGCACGAATTGCTTACCCTGTTCTTCAAGATGATTATAATGGATTCAAGGCTGCCTTGGGTTTTAGAGAATCCCAAGGAAAATACCATTTGATCAACCCGTACGGCTACATGGGAAAATACCAATTTGGTAAAATTACATTGGCGGCATTGGGCATACATGACATCCAAGATTTCTTGATGAACCCCGCCTTACAAGAAGAAGCTTTTTATGCCTTTATGGCGCGTAATAAATGGATTCTTGAAAAAGATATTAAAAAGTATTCCGGAACGTATATCGATGGGGTACAAGTGACCGAGTCTGGAATTTTGGCTGCGGCGCATTTAGCAGGTCCTGGTGGCGTTCGAAAATATTTGCGCAGTGGAGGCCAAAGGAGCTCATCGGATGCCTTTGGGACTACCGTGCGACATTACCTACAACAATTTGGCGGCTATGATGTTTCGAGTATTAAGCCGATTAAGAACGCTACGGTTCAGCGACTTTTTGCCAGTAATTAACACGTGGAAGCTCCTTTTTTAATTAAAATCAATGCCCCAACGCAAGCTTAATGGGTTCGAGTAGGGGAATTCCCGCAATAGAGAAGGTTAAGAGAGAGTGGAATTCCGATCATCCTTTTCGTCGGCGTCTGGAAGGGAGGATGTGCTAAACAGATTTTCATGAGCGAAAAGTAGTTTTATATTTTCATAGGAATTCTTTAAGGCCTCTTGGCTTTCTTTTACGTCTTTCCACTCTACTTTGGTGATATCTTCTTCTGTTTGAGGGATGAGTTCTTGTTCGCAATCGGTTTGCATTTCAAACCAATGCGTGATTTTGAGCCGGTATTTGCCTTTTCTTTTCATGATGTGGAAGGTAGGCGATAAGGGTCTTTTTATTTTGAGGCCGCTCACTCCTGTTTCTTCACAGACCTCTCGCAGTGCTGTGTCTTCAATAGCTTCTCCTTTTTCTGTTTTTCCTTTGGGGAGATCCCAACACCCCTTTCGATATATAAAAAGAATTTCTTGGTGCTTGTTGTAGACCAACCCTCCTGCGGCGGTGATCGGCTTAATTTGCTTTTTAAAGTGCTTGAGGAGCTTGTGTTCTTTGGGGTGGTAAAGATTGACATTTTGCAGCCCCTCCTTTTTTATTTTTTTAATGATTTGCTTTATATTCGTTTCCTTTATAGGGAGGGAAAGGAATTTATTTCCCAGATCTTTTTTAGTGGAGAGAATGATAGGCGTTTGTCCTACAAAGATTCTATACATCACTTTATTTTTATTGCTTTATGGATAATGCAATTTAATAGAATGTAGGGGATTGCAAAAAACATTTATAAGTTTATTTAAGCATATAGCGGAACGATATGAATATAGACAGTCAGAAAATTAAGGTAGAAACTCGTGCGGAGAATTGTTATGATTTTTTGAGCCGGCCTGAAAATTATGAGCGCTTGATGCCGGAGAGCATTAAGAAATTTGAATTAAACGATCGTGGAGGTTTTTTATTTCAATTGAATGGGATGCCAGAAATTTCCCTGAAATTGGATCAAAAAACCCCCTACACCAAAGTAGTATGGGGCTCGGCCAACGAGAAGTTTGCCTTTAAGCTTTGGGCAGAGATCACGGAGATATCCACTGAGCAGACACAAGTACAATGGCGTTTTCAGGGCGATTTTAATGCGATGATTAGCATGATGGCTAAAAAACCACTTGGCCGATTTATCGAGACCTTATCCTCTAATTTGCAGGCAAAAACCTTTTAGCTTAATACAAGAGTTTGATTTCCTTCAGCTGGAATTCTTTCAACTGTGTTGAGAACTGTACCTGTAGCTTTCCAAGGGTAGAAACACCGATGATGGTTCCCTCTTTACGGGTGCCATCGGGAAGTTCAAATTGGCTTTTGACACCTTTTCTGTAGAGCTGCATCGCGTAGCGTTCACGAATTTCATCAGCAGGCATTGCCAAGAAAGCGACCAGTTCTTTTTCAATACTCTCGGTGAGTTCTCTCCAGAGTTGCTCCAGGTTGAATGTCCTATGGGTTAGGTTTCTTAGAGAAGTCGCTTTGGGTAATTTGTCAAAATTGACTTGGTTGGTATTCAATCCAATGCCAATAATGCTACTTTTGATCTGCTGTCCTTGTAGAAAATTTTCAATTAATATGCCACAGAGTTTTAAATCTTCTGCCAAAATGTCGTTCGGCCATTTGATGTAGAAATTTAGGTGAGGGGAATGCGTTTTTAGAAATTGGCAAATACTTAAACTTACCCCTGCGTTTAGTTTAAAATTATCTTGTGCCGGAAGGTTTAAGTTATTTAATAAAATACTGAATGTCAAGTTTTTACTACTATCTGAAAACCATTGGGTGCCCCTCTGCCCACGCCCTTGCTTTTGATTTTGGGCGAAAAAGCTGGTGTCCGACATCCGCGGATTGCGAGCCAGGCGTCTTTTTAACTCGGTATTGGTAGAGTCTGTGGCAAGGACTTTGATATAATGCATGGTAGAAGGAAGAAGATAATGTTTTGTGTCATTATGAGCAATAGAATATTAAAAGTAATAACTTTGCAAAAATCGAATTAAATTTAATGGTAAAAAATAAAAATAGCATTAATAAATTAGTCAATCTTATTGTTGAAGGAATTGTGGACATCAAAGGGAAGGATGTCAAAGTGTTGGATTTGAGAGATATTGATAGCGCGGTTTGCGATTATTTTATAATTTGTAATGGGACCTCAAATACGCATGTCAATGCCATTGTAAATTCGATTCAAAAAACAGTAAATGAGTCTATACACGACAAGCCTTGGCATATTGAAGGGACTGAAAATGGGGAGTGGGTACTGTTAGATTATGTCAATGTTGTAGCACACGTTTTCCAAAAACACATTCGGGATTATTATGATATTGAAAGTCTTTGGGGAGACGCTAAACTCATCTCCATTGAACAAGACTGATCATTGAAAAAAAGAAAAGAATAAATGGCATCGAATAAAAATACAAATAAACCCCCAGTAAACGGTAAGCCGCCGAAGTTCAATTCCTATTGGATTTTAGCCGGTATCGTATTGATTTTTCTAGGTATAAATTTCTTTGGGGAAGGAGGTTTTGGAGAACCTCAAGTGATTAGTCCAACCAAGTATGAGGAGTATCTCAAGGATGGCGATATTAAAAAAATTGAGATCATTCACCATAAAACGGCCAATGTTTACCTGACCAGTAAGGCGAAGGAAAAAGCAGAGCATAAAAGCTCTGAAAACCGAGGTTTTTTACCTAGTGCTGAAACGCCTGATTACACTTTTGAATTGGGGGATTTGAGCAATTTTGAGGATAAGTTTGACCAAACGGTTAAGGCCTATGATTTGGACACGGAAAAAGTGTATAAGAACCCTACCAACATCTGGGGGGACATTCTACCTTTACTCATCCCTTTTGGGATTATTTTATTAATCTGGATTTTCATCATGCGACGAATGAGCGGTGGAGCAGGTGGTGGTCCAGGAAGCCAAATTTTCAATATTGGAAAATCAAAGGCTAAGCTTTTTGACCAAAAGAACGACGTAAAGACGACTTTTAAGGATGTTGCCGGGCTGGAGGGAGCCAAAGAAGAGGTTCAAGAGGTGGTGGATTTTTTGAAAAATCCAGAAAAATATACTTCTTTAGGGGGGAAAATTCCGAAAGGAGTCATGTTGGTCGGCCCTCCGGGAACGGGGAAGACGTTGTTGGCCAAAGCTGTTGCGGGAGAGGCTCATGTACCATTCTTTTCGCTCTCAGGATCGGATTTTGTCGAAATGTTTGTCGGTGTGGGTGCTTCTCGTGTACGAGACTTATTTAAACAGGCTAAAGCGAAATCTCCATCCATTATCTTTATCGATGAAATTGACGCAATCGGACGAGCACGGGGCAAGAGTAATTTCGGAGGTTCGAATGATGAAAGAGAAAATACGCTGAACCAACTTTTAACTGAAATGGATGGGTTTGGTACCAATACCAACGTCATCGTCATTGCCGCTACGAACCGTCAAGATGTTTTGGATAAGGCCCTGATGCGAGCAGGTCGTTTTGACCGGATGATCCATGTGGAGTTGCCCGATGTGCGCGAACGCAAGGAGATTTTTGAAGTGCATTTAAAGCCCTTGAAAAAGATCGCTAGTGAATTGGATGTGGAATTTTTGGCAAAACAAACTCCTGGATTTTCAGGTGCAGATATTGCCAATGTCTGTAATGAAGCCGCTCTGATTGCAGCGCGAAATGGTAAAACGGCGGTGGGAAAACAGGATTTTTTAGATGCTGTTGATCGGATTATTGGGGGGTTAGAGAAAAAGAATAAAATTATTACTCCGGAAGAAAAGCGGGCTATTGCGTTCCACGAGGCTGGTCATGCTACCGTGAGCTGGATGTTGGAACACGCAGCACCCTTGGTGAAGGTCACCATTGTCCCTCGAGGTCAATCTCTAGGAGCGGCTTGGTATTTGCCAGAAGATCGGA
>JAJYSO010000074.1 GCA_021793535.1 Bacteroidota bacterium
CAACCCGGGTGATTTTGACAAGAACTACGGAGAGATCTACGCCGGAAATGACATCTGGAGGAACCTGGAAGTTCCGGAAGGAAAAATCTACGATTGGGACGAAGCCTCCACTTATATCCGTGAGATCCCGTTCTTTAAAGATATTTCTGAAAAACCGGCGGCCTTGCAAGATATCAAAGGGGCTCGTGCATTACTCAAATTAGGGGATAGCATCAGTACAGACCACATTTCCCCTGCGGGACGTTTTAGCAAATTCTCTCCAGCCGGACAATATTTGGTGGACAAAGGAGTGGATCCCAAGAACTTTAACTCCTACGGTTCGCGTAGAGGAAATGACCAAGTGATGGTCAGAGGAACCTTTGCCAATGTCCGGATTAAAAACGAATTGGTAAACAAGGAAGGTGGGTATACCATTCATATGCCTTCGGGGGAAGAAATGACGGTTTTTGAGGCTGCATCCAAGTACAAACAGGAGCATACGCCACTGGTGGTCTTGGCAGGAATAGAATACGGTAGTGGTTCTTCTAGAGACTGGGCGGCCAAAGGGACGTACCTGTTAGGAGTCAAAGCGATTATCGCTGCGGGATACGAACGTATTCACCGCAGTAACCTGATGGACTTAGGGGTCTTGCCCCTGCAGTTTAAACCAGGTGAGAATGCAGATACTCTTGGGCTAACTGGAAAAGAAACCTTTGACATAGTGGGGATTGCTCAGGACTTGAAACCGCATAAGGAAGTAGAGGTGACCGCCACGTCGGATGATGGAAAGCAAACGCAGTTTAAAGCCATCGTTCGCTTGGATTCGGAAGTAGAAATCGAATACTATCGCAACGAAGGGATCTTACAATACGTTCTTCGAGAGTTTTTAAAGGAGAGTTGATCACTTTGGTTATCACCGTTTAAAAAACACCGGAACATCCGGTGTTTTTTTTTTGGAGTAAGGGCACCGGGGACAAGGGGAATTTCTTTTGGGTTTTGTTAGGAAAATACCTGAAATAATGTTAGTTTTGAATGATTCTAAATAAGATACTATTCCATGAAAATATCCTCTTTGTTAAAAGACTTACAGTATAAAGAAGAACGGCCTGCCGTTCAGGTTTTATTGGACTCGGATGCCGGTAAAGAGATTCGAATTGCCTTTAAGAAAGGCCAAGAAATGAAAGAACATCATGCGCCCTTTCCTATTGTTGTTGAAGTTTTTGAAGGACACATCCTCTTTGGAGTGGAGGGGGAGAAGGTGGACTTGAAAAGAGGAGACTTGATCACCTTGAAAAGTAAAGTTCCTCATGACTTAAAGGCGCTGCAGGATAGCATCGTACGACTGAGTTTAAGTAGGGCCGACGGAATTGAACGCGTAGAAAAAGTGACCGAATAAAATGGGACATCAAACCATAAATCCGATCCATGGGCATTGGCTTTTGGCCAAGATGGGCAAACGTGTGCTGCGTCCAGGTGGCGCAGTGCTCACCCATAAAATGATTGCGGATTTAAGGATTGGTGCGGGGGATGAAGTGGTGGAGCTTGCTCCAGGGCTGGGGTATACGGCTGCTTTGTTGTTGTTGAAAAAACCTTTGTCCTATACCGGAGTCGACATCAACCAAGAGGCAGTGGAGAAGCTTAAGGTGAAGTTTAAAGAAGAAGGCACTTCTACTCGTTTTATCTGTGCTTCGGCAGCTCGCTCCGGACTGCCATCGGGTTGTTGTGATCGGGTGCTGGGAGAAGCCATGTTGACCATGCGGGCCAATAGAAGGAAGTTAGAGATCATCAAAGAGGCTTATCGCTTGTTACGTCCCGGAGGGAGTTATGCCATCCACGAATTGGGACTGGTTCCGGATGCCTTGCCGGAACACGTTAAAGAAACGATCAGTCGTGAGTTGGAATTGACCATTCGGGTGAATGCTCGGCCGTTGACCCAAAGCGAATGGGAGCGATTGTTGCAGGAAGCTGGATTTGCGGTACAAGCGGTGCACAAGGCCCCCATGCGGTTATTGGAGCCTGGTCGCCTATTAAAGGATGAAGGTGTTTTTGGCTTGCTTAAAATGGGTTGTCATTTGCTGTCTCATTCCGAACAAAGAAAGCGCATCTTGCAGATGAGACGCGTCTTTCGCAAATATCAAGAGCATTTGTGTGCTTTTGTTTTTGTTGTAAAAAAAAAGTAATATATTAAAGTTTAACCTATAAAACATAAAACATGAAAAAACACAGAGCAAGTGCCGTTTGGAACGGTTCAGTCAAAGAAGGAAGTGGTAAAATATCTACAGCGAGTAAAGTTTTTGACGGACAACCTTATTCTTTTAAAACGCGTTTTGGAGAGGGATCCGGAACTAATCCCGATGAACTTATCGCTGCTGCCCATGCCAGCTGTTTCGCGATGGCTTTCAGTTTGATTTGTGGAGAAAATGGATTTACCCCTGAGCGTGTGGACACTACAGCTGAGGTCAGTATGAATCCCGATAAATTGCAAATTGAGCGTTCTCACTTGACCTTGAAGGCAGCTGTTCCCGATTTGGATCAAGCTAAATTTCAGGAGATTGCCAATGCGGCCAAAGAAAATTGCCCCATCAGTAAACTGCTCAACTGCGAGATCTCCCTGGAGGCTTCTTTGGCATAATGGTGCGAGCATCTCAAAAGGGCATTGAAATTTTCGCTCGGCTGGCTATAGGGCTGGGGTTCTTATCGGCCAGTATGGACCGGCTAGGACTGTGGAATGGGCTGCTCGGACAGGATCAGATTGCCTGGGGGAATTGGTCCGCGTTCGTGCAGTACACCCACGCGTTGATGCCCTGGGCACCTGAGTTTTTGGCTGCATTATCCGGAGGGATCGCTACTTTGGCTGAAATGGTCTTTGGGGTGCTGCTGCTCTGGGGTTGGAAAATCAGGTTGATCGCTAATCTCAGCGGAATTCTACTGCTGCTTTTTGCGGTGGCCATGTTTTCTCAGCAGGTCAAATCGCCTTTTGATTATTCGGTATTCTCAGCCGCCGCCGCATGCTTTTTGTTGGCCAGGATCTCCAGTCGATCTACATAGATACAAGGGGCGTGCTTTGTATAAAACAATCAATTAAAATGTTACCATCATGAGTGATCATAATTTATATGCTCCGGCCACCGGGGCAAGCAATCAAAAAAAAGCTGAACTGGCCCCAAAACAAATCGAGGCTTGGCGCAATTTTAGTAAAAGTGTTTTTACCGAAGGGGTGTTGGATGAAAAGACCAAGCAACTCATCGCTGTCGCTGTCGCGCATGTGACGCAATGCCCGTATTGCATTCGTTCTCACGTTCCGCAAGCCCTAAAAAAGGGAGCCAGTAAACAAGAGATCATGGAAGCCATATGGGTGGCTGCCGAAATGCGCGCCGGAGGAGCTTATGCTCATGCAGCCATTGCGCTGGATGAGATGGAGAAATACAGTTAAGCAAGGGGGTTGAAGGTTGAAGATCAACAGCAAATTTGGACGATCGGACACTCCACCCACTCGCTGGAAGAATTTATAGCTTGGCTGCAGTGGTTCGCTATTGTACAGCTTGTCGATGTTCGAAGCCTGCCGGGCTCGAGAAAGTTTCCGCAGTTTAACCAAGAGGCTTTGATGAAATCCTTGGCCGATATAGGGATTGACTATACGCATTTAAAGACTTTGGGAGGAAGGCGGAAATTTCATCGGGATTCTCCGCATACGGTTTGGCGCAACCACTCCTTTAGAGCGTATGCTGACTACATGCAGACCGCTGCTTTTCTAGAGGGGTTGGCACAGTTGAAGCGGATTGCTCGGAAGGCACCAACAGTGATCATGTGCTCCGAGGCGGTATGGTGGCGGTGCCACCGGGCCATGATTGCCGATATACTGAAGGTAGAGGGCTGGAGAGTATATCACATTATGGGGTTACAGCGGTCGGTGGAGCACCCCTTTACCCAGCCGGCCAAGGTCATCGACGGACATTTGCAATACGGCCCCGCAAAGGAGGATTAAAAGTTTGCAGCATGAACAAAGACAGATTGAATTACAAGCGATATCCTGAGGCTGTGCATGGATTGTTTGCGCTGGAAGAATATCTCGGGCAGCGGGAAGGGGTAGCTTCCCTTGTGCATTTGATCAAGATTCGGGGGTCACAGTTGAACGGTTGTGCCGAATGCTTGGATAGACATGTAAAGGAGGCTCTAGCAGATGGAGAAACGTTGCAACGCATATATGGATTAGCAGTTTGGCAAGCCTCATCGCTTTATATTGCAAAAGAGCGTTTGGCTTTGCGGTGGGCTGAAGCCTTGACGCTGGTGAGCCGACAAAGGGTCTCGGTATCACTTTACCAATCGGTTGTGGAAGCGTTTGGAGAAAGGGGATGTTTTGATTTGACCATGGCTGTGTTGAGTATTAATAATTTTAATCGCTTGGTTAAGCCTTTTAGGCCGGTAAGGGGAGATTATCGTGTCGGTCGTAGGGATAAAGAGCAGCCTGCTTACCAACCAGGCCAGCTGCTGGCACCGAACAAAGCACTGCAAGGATTGAAGCAGATGGAGGCTTTTGTAAAGGGTTCAGATTTGAATCCACGCCTACAAGGCCTGGTTCGGCTTCGTGTTTCGCAAATCAACCAAAGCCCGCTAGATGTGGAGCGTTTTGCCGAGGCTGCTTTTCAAGAAGGAGAAACGCAGCAACGCTTATACAGCTTATCCTTATGGCACCATACGCCCTATTACGCTCCAAAAGAGCAAATCGCTTTGCGGTGGGCAGAAGCCTTGACCCTGATCTTTGAGCATTCTTTTCCGGATGCGTTATACCAAGCGGTAACCGAAGCTTTTGGGGAAGAGGGCACTCTTTTTTTAACACTGCTGGTGTTGACGGTAAACAACCAGAACAGGCTGCACCTTGCTTTTTTGGAAGAAGCGCCGCAAGCAGAAGAGGAAAAACAAAAATCTAAAGACGATGGACTTACACAATAAAGTTGCCGTACTTACCGGAGCCAGTAGTGGACTGGGGTCAGCTTTGGCTAAAGCCTTGGTTCAAGAAGGAGTGGTGGTATACGGTTTGGCTCGAAATCGGGACCGACTCACCCAATTGCGCGAACAACTAGGGACGAACTTTCATCCAGTACGCATGAATTTGGCAGATCGGCAAATGCTCAGTCATTGGGTAGAAGATACCTTTAGTCTTGATTATGGCCCCGATATTCTCATTAACAACGCCGGAGTGGGGGGATTCGAAAAGATTGATGAGATGCAACCGGATTACTGGCTGCAGATGGTGGATGTAAACTTGAATGGAACTTATTTTATTACGGCTCAATTAGCGGCTTTGATGAAACAAAAACAAGGGCATCAACACATTGTGAATATAGGTTCGATCTTGGGCACAGTGGCCCGCAGTGAAGGAGCTGCCTATTGTGCTACAAAATTTGCGATAAGTGGATTTAGTGAAGCCCTTTTTAAAGAGTTGAGGTTTTATCAAATTAAGGTAACTTGTGTCAATCCGGGCTCTATTGCTACTGATTTTTTTGCATCGTCAGGGATTACTAAGCACGCCCACATGCTGCAGCCCGATGAGCTGGCCGATACCATTTTATATGTTTTAAAAACACCGGACAATATGTTGATCAATGAACTGACCGTGCGTCCTTTAAACCCCAAAGCCCCCTAAATCTATTTTAAAATCGTGATATCATGAAAGGGATTAAGTTAAAACGCATTTATGAAACGCCTTCAAAACAGGACGGTTACCGACTGTTAGTCGATCGGGTATGGCCCAGAGGCATTAGCAAAGAAAAGGCAGATCTCGATGAATGGAACAAAGAGATTGCGCCTACGACCGAACTGCGCAAGTGGTTTGGGCATGTTCCGGAGCGATTTAAAGCTTTTTCCGAAAAATATAGAGAAGAACTCAAAGACAAGGAAGAAGCGCTTAAAAAGATAAAAGAAATCGCCGAGAAACAGCAGGTTTGTTTGCTTTACGGAGCGAAAGATAAAGAACATAATCAGGCTGTGGTTTTAAAATCAATTATTGAATCACTATAAACGGGATTATTTTGGAAAAAGTAAGAGGGCTAAAACCATTTACTCATGACCATCATCATGGCCGAATGCTGTGCTGGAAAATCCGAGCAGGCATCGCCAAAGGAGTGAGTTTTGACCGTATAAAAAAATATACGGACTGGTTTTACACCACCTATATGACGCCACATTTTGAAGCAGAGAAAAAATACGTATATCCTATTTTGGGAGAAGACGATCCCTTGGTTAAGAAGGCCTTGGCGAGTCGCCGGCGTTTGGATCGGCTTTTTTTGGGGAATAAGAAACCTCCTGAGATTGCGCTGAGCTTAGGTGAAGAAAAGCTGGAATTACACATTCGAACCGAAGAGCGCAAGATTTTTAAACGGATCCAGGAAGTGGCGACCCCTGAGCAGCTTAAAGCCTTGGAACGGGCTTATCAAGAGCAGGAATTTGAGGAGAATACCGAAGATGTCTTTTGGGAATAAGTCCTGTAAAAAGGGGAGGAGAGTTGCTAATGGTCCATTCCCTTGAGCATGCGAAAGCAGGCATCTACCGCTCGTGCCATGATGCTAAAATCTAAAGTGTCAATCGTATCGGTAATTTTGTGGTAATGTGGATTTTTCTCTCCTGAGCTGCCGATGAGCATCACTGCTGGATAGTCAAATTTCCAAAAATTTCGGTGGTCGGAGGGACCGGCGTTTTTGTCCAAGGCCGAAAAAGTCTTGGTCATGGGAATCAGCCACCGGTCACCACTTAAGGCCTGCTGAATCTTTTGGTTAAAAGGAGCGTATTTATCGATTCCGGCAACAATGAGGAAGTTTTTGGGATGAATGCGATAAGGGCCTTTTTGAAAATTGTTCGCTTTTTTCTCGCCGTAATAACCCAGCATTTCCAAAGCGACCATTCCGATGATTTCTCGTCCGCTTTCGAAAACCGAACGAGCGTGTTGATAGCTTCCCATGTTGTTGCTTCTGAAAAAGGGAGGCTCTTCCAGGGAATAGGCGGCAAAGTCGATCCCGTAATCCATGGAAGGAGTACTTTGTTTGAACAGTCTGGCGAGTTCTAAAACTGTGGCGACTCCACTGGCATTGTCATCCGCTCCATAGGTGTCTTTATACACATCATAATGCGCTCCGATAATCAAACGCCTTTGGTGTTGCGGTTGGTAAGAGGCGATGACATTTTCATAGGTGATTTGATTGACCTCCCATTGCTGTCTTTCAAAGGAGAGCCCAAGATCGGTGAAGGTTTGGGCAATATAATCTGCGGCGGCATTCAGGCTTTTTTCATTTTTATAGTTGCGGAATGGGAAAATGGATGTCAAAAATTTTACATCCTGAAAGAGGCGTTCAGGGTTGGCCGGCATGTTATTTTTTTACCAAAACTATTAATTAACCGGTAATCTGCGAAAATTTTCTTGCTAACAATACTCTAAACTTTAAAGGCCTTTACAAAGGAAATTCTATGGGGAAGAAAACAAAGAAACAGGGTAGGTGTCAGTCTCGAAGCCCTCGAGGAGCAGGAGATTTTCAGTTAAAAAAAATAAGCGATCTTTGTGGCGGTAGTGACAGTCAGCCAAAACCAGTACCTATGGAGCAGGTTCGTCCAGAAGAAAAAAAG
>JAJYSO010000075.1 GCA_021793535.1 Bacteroidota bacterium
CGCATCTATAAAGGCCCCTCTTAAATTCAGTTCCAATCGCTCCTGCCAAACCCCGTATCGAACTTCATAACCTAGGCCCATCACCCTCGCCTCCACGTCAGTTAAATTGTGGTTTTCTTCTCCGTAATGTGCAAATCCTTCGACTTGCAACACATTGGCTCCAACCGAAAACGCACCTTGCGATTCACCTGGGCGATTTGAATTGATGACCTCGGTGTACTGCGAGTAACCAGAAAAGAAAAAAAGGAGGGCTAGAACAGTAAAAGAAAAGCGCATAGCTGTAATTTAAGCATCAAATATAATTATTTTAAGTTTTCTACAACCTTCTATTCCAGAAGCATTCCCTAGTTTTGTGAAAAACAAGTTCTTATGCTCGCATCCTTTTTTGACAGTCTTGGCAAACTGATCGTATGGTTTTTCTTTATCGTTCTGCTTATCATACTCCTGT
This sequence comes from Bacteroidota bacterium, assembly GCA_021793535.1. Lineage (GTDB taxonomy): Bacteria > Bacteroidota > Bacteroidia > Flavobacteriales > Flavobacteriaceae > JAJYSO01. The sequence goes on from JAJYSO010000075.1 coordinate 449, forward strand.
TCAGGATCTTTGGAAAGTTTTTTCTGCGGCTAATCCTTAAAAGATTTTCCCGTAAAATGCACCGTCAATACACTTCCAATCAAAAAACAAATACCGCAAATGAGGGAAAAACAAGCATTGCCTACACGCCTTCATCCTCCTCTACCTCCAAGGATAATAGCGGCGAATACATCGATTACGAAGAAATTGATTAGTTTTACTCCCTTCTGAGAAACTTTTTACTGTCTATGAACCCGTCCATCAAAAGACTTCTTCCTCACGTACTGATTATCATTGGCTTTACGTTGGTTGCGCTGTTTTATTTCAAACCGGTACTCCAAGGAAAAAAAATGCTGCAAAGTGACATTCGCCAAACCAAGGGGATGACCAAAGAGCGTACCGATTTTCGAAAGGACCATCAACAGGAAGCTTATTGGATTGACAATGCTTTTGGCGGGATGCCGCTCTACTTACCCAGTACGCGGTACCCTCACAACTTTATTCACACCATCGATCAAAGCTTACGCTTTCTTCCCGCACCTGCCGATTATCTTTTTCTGTATTTCATAGGCTTATACATCCTTTTTTTAACCTTTAAAGTAGACTATAAACTCGCGGCCATAGGCGCGCTGGCTTTTGGGTTTTCCACCTATCTGATCATCATCATCGGGGTCGGTCACAATTCCAAAGCACATGCCATAGCCTATATGCCGTTCGTATTAGCCGGCATCTTCAGCGTGCTCAATAAAAAATATTTTTGGGGTGGTCTTCTCTTGTCGGTTAGCCTGGCGCTTGAAATTTTTACCGGCCATTATCAAATTACGTATTATTTGATGTTGACCACCATCATTATTGGGCTGGTTTATCTCTACAAGGCATTTTTAGCCAAAGAAATCCCTTCTTTTTTAAAAGCCGTGGGGGTCATGTTCATAGCAGCCATCATCGGAGTCGCCGCAAATGCCACGCAATTGCTCACCACTGAACAATACACGCGCTTTAGTACCCGAGGAGACACAGGCCTGACCATCACCAAAGATGGACAAGAAAAAACAAAGGGCTTGGATTACGACTACATTACCGAATACAGTTATGGCTTTGCCGAAACCTTAAACCTCTTCATTCCGCGCTTTACTGGAGGGGCCAGTGGTGAAAAATTAGGAAAGGACTCCCATGCATATCAAGCCCTCATCGCACAGGGTGTGCCGGCAAATCAAGCTGAGGCCTTTTTAGAGAACGCTCCAACCTATTGGGGGGAACAACCCATTGTTGCCGCTCCAAATTACTTAGGAGCCACCGTTATTTTCCTCTTCGTTTTAGCGCTCTTTTTAATCAAAGGTCCTTTAAAATGGTGGGTAGTAGCCTCCAGTATACTGGCCTTACTTCTTTCATGGGGGCATCATTTTGGCCTGTTGACCAAGTTTTTTATCAACTACGTCCCGCTCTACGCAAAGTTCCGAACCGTTTCCATGATTCAGGTTCTTCTGCAAATGCTCATCCCTTTCTTCGGCATTATCGGATTGTCCAGGTTATTTTCTGACAAGGTCGAACTTCTTAAAAAACGCGAAGCACTGAAATGGACTACAATAATTACCGGAGGCGTCTGCCTGTTCTTCCTTCTTTTTAAAAGTTTTTTCTTTGACTTCACTTCCCTATACGACCGTCAAATGCTTCAAAACGTAGGACCAGATTTCGTAGAGGCCCTGCGGTTGGATCGCAAAGCCATGCTGACTAAAGATTCCTTACGGTCGCTGATTTTCGTATTGTTATTTGCCGGATTGCTATGGGCTTACCTCAAAGAAAAATTACGCAAAAACACACTGCTTCCCCTCCTGGGAGCTTTGATCCTCATCGATCTGGTCAGCGTAGATTTAAAATATGTCACCAATGATGGGCAAGATAAAAATCAATGGCTGACAAAAAACGAAATTGCACACCCCTTTCTGCCCAACTCAGCTGACAAACAAATCATGAAAGACACTACACATTATCGTGTTTTGGACCTTTCGGTAAACCCGATGAATACCGGAAGAACAGCTTATTTTCACAATGCACTGGGGGGGTATCACGGGGCAAAGCCCGGCAGGTTCCAAGAACTGTTTGAATTTTATATCAATGACCTGGACGAGGGAGTACTCAATATGCTCAATACCAAATACATCATTTACGATGACCAAGGGCAGCCAAAAGTACACCCCAATACCCAAGCCAATGGGAATGCTTGGTTTGTCGATACAGTCGCTTTTGTCAACTCGCCCAACCAAGAAATTAAAGCCTTGAAAAATCTGGATACAAAAACAGAAGCTGTGGCAGATACGAAGTTTACATCAGCTATTCCTCAGACCCATTTCCAGCGCCATGCAGGGGACACCATTTATTTGAAAGCTCACCAGCCCGGTCATCAAGTATACGCCTATCGCCTTGCAGAAGATCGGTTGGCTGTTTTTTCAGAAATGTACTATCCCTATGGTTGGAATGCTGAAATTGAAGGGCAATCTTATCCCATTTCCCGAGTCAATTACGTTCTTCGAGCGGTAATGCTTCCTAAAGGTGAACATGAAATTAGTTTCGACTTTGCCCCACGCGTTATCCAAACTGGAGGCAGGATTACCCTTTCCACCGGTATTTTAATAGGTCTACTTGTCCTGGGAGGACTGGTGTATGAATACAGGCGAAAAACGGCGGAGAAAAAAGCTTAATCACCATCCAATACCGCCTCGGCCACCCGCCTTGCGCTATGGGCATCTTGATGAAGAAAGAAGGCCGTACGCAACCTGCGGCGTTTCGCCTGCCACTGATCAATCCCTGTTCTTAAAAAGACCTCCACTGCCTCGAAAAACGCATCTTGGGTTTGATAGAGTGCTGAAGGCACCCAATCGCTATACGGAGAAAAACACAAGCCTTGGGTGCGCTGGTAATGTTCCACATCCGTAGCCAAACAAAAAATGGGGCGATCCAAGAGCATATAATCGATCATCACAGAGGAATAATCAGAAATCAGGGCATCGGTACAGGCTAAAAATTCATACAATAAAACTTCATGCCTCCTGAGCCAAGCATCGTCGATGAGCCGTACCCGATCAAACGTCTTCCCTTCCTCCTCCACCTCCATAACATGGTGGGTCTTGAGCAAACACACGGCATTATTTTCTTCCAATATACGGTTCAACCGATGAAGGGCAAAGTCCTCCACTCCAAAAAGAGCGCTGGCCTGTTTTCGTACCGCGGTACTGTTTGTCGCATTCGAACGCCTATAGGTAGGCATCCAAATTAAAACCCTGCTGTAGGAGTCCAAGTTCAGTTTTTTTTGAATCCGATTAGCCTGATCACGTGAACGAAGCATTTGGTCATTTCTGGGTAACCCTGAAATCAACACTTGTTCTTTGGGAACGCCAAATATAGCAGCATTCATCTCTCGGGTCATTTCAGAGCCGGCCACTGTATAATCTGCCTGAACAAGAATCCCATCATAGGGTCGAAGACGTTGAATCTTTTTATAAGTTAAACCGTGCCATAGATTGATATACTGCTGGTGACGAGAAGCTTTTGCGTATAAAAACTGATAGGTCAAAAAAACATATTTTGCGCGACTAAGGCGTTTGAAACTCGTCCAGTCCAAACACATATGCCTCGGGCTGGGATACAAGTGTATACGCGAATCCAAAAAGGGCTTGACAAAAGCCATATCACGGGCAGGTAGCATAAGATCCACTTCCAACGAATAGTGAGCAGCTAAAAAATTAGCCATGGAAATGGCATTGTCCTCTATTTTTACATTACTAATCACCAGGGCCCTATGTTGTTTTTTGACAAAAAGACCCAACATCCGGCAAAGCAATTTGTAAGGGATGCTGCCCAGCTTGAGCCCCCATTTCCGCATAACCATAGGCCTTTACTCCTTAATGATGGATTTTAATTTAGTTGTAGAAATACCTTCTGTCCTGGGCAAGTACCGCACTTCGCAATAGGGCTTCAAAAAATCAAATTTTCCTTCCCAATCACTCCCCATCACAAAGAGGTCCACTCCGTAATTCTTAATATCTTCTATTTTCTGATCCCATGTTTTTTCTGGAATGACCAAATCCACATAGCTGAGTACTTCCAACAAATGTTTTCGTTTCTCATAATTCATGACGCAATCTTTCCGCTTCTGCTGATTAAACTCATCCGTTGAAAGTCCGACAATCACTCGGTCTCCCAGTTCCCGTAACCGACGCAGCAACTCCAAATGACCAAAGTGCAGCAAATCATATGTCCCGTAGGTAAGAACCGTTTTGTATTTTCGCCGAAAGAGCTCCTGAAAATCGTAATGATCGTCCAAGGGCTGCTGCAACATTAATTTTACCTTGTGCAATAGCGGTAACTTTTCTTTTAGGCTGTCGGATAAGGTTTGGTCAATCACCCGCAGCGTATTACAACCTTCCAAAACCACAGCATTTTCAGCCATGGCCTCATTGTAAAAACCTTTACCAATCAACAGCCCCAAGGTTCGGTTACGACTCAAATCACTCAATCCCGTTAAGGCAATGTCTCCAATCCCACAACACAAGAAAATTGTTTCCTCCGCCCCTCCCATATTTCGTAAGATGACCTTAATCTCTTCAATAGCCTTGGTCAAAATCATAAAACGAGTGTTCAAGGCATTGTATTTCGCATCGACATTTCCCAGGGCAATTGCATAAATATTTTTCAGAGCACTCAGGAGTTCCACTCCGCGAATATCATTGGTATAATCCAAAAAAATATTCGTGTGTTTGGTCATTTGCATCAATTTTTCCAGCTGAAACCGGCGGTCAAACCCCACGGTAAAAAGTGTCGGCATGCTGTTGATCATTTCTGCACTAAAAGAGGCTCCCTTCATACTGATTACATCTTTATAACGGAGTTCTTTACGCAGGTATTCCACTATGGTCTCTCCATTTTCCAATACCCCTTTCGCCGTATTGACAATTAAGGCATTCGGCCCTCTGTTTTCCTTTAGCAAAGAAGCGACAGCCGTAATGCTTTTGGTTGGGGTACACAACAGGATCACTTCAGCATTAGCCAATACCCCTACATCACAAGAAGCCTTAACACTAGAGCGCAAAGGTCTCTTAGGAAAATACTTCGTATTGATATGCGTTTGATTGATTGATTTTTCAAGGGCAGGATTTCGCAGGAGAATGCATATTTCATTGGCAGTATTATCAGCCAATTGATTTGCCAACGCTGTTCCAAAAGAACCTCCTCCTAACAATACAATTTTCATAATGAATTTTTCGAACCTTTAAAGGTAAGGATTAATCTACAATTTCTTTATTTCATGCCATACTCTGGCACTCGAATTTCCATCCCTAAAGGAATGAAATTCCTCTTGAAAGCGCACGTAACTTTCCCGTGTATCTCTAGCCGTTATCCACCCCTGATCACGGATGCTGTTTAGCAGAGCTTTAGGTGAAGTTAAAAAAGGTCTGGGCAAAACTTTTTCAAGATCATAATAAATCGAACGACAATGTTTCTGATAAGCCTCAAAATCATAGGCATAAATCAAAATAGGTTTTTGCGTCAAGGCATAATCTGTGGCGATACTACTGTAATCGGTAACGAGCCAGTCGGAGACCATCATGAATTCTTCTGCACTGAGTTTGCCTGAAAGATCCTGGATATTTTGATATTGATCGGGTACCTCCAACAACCGATCCCAAGGGTGTTTTTTAATTATAAAAAGTATTTCTTGAGCAGCCAATTCCTCCTGAAGCTGTCGCCAAAAATCATTCGAAAAAGGAGGCTGCGTTTCAAAATCCCTAAAGGTAGGTGCGTACCCTATAATCTTCGAATAGGGCAAAAGGTCCCAGCGTGCTTTTAGTCCTTGTACGCGCTCCTTATTTTCATTAAAAAAGACATCGTTTCTGGGCAGCCCAGTAATCACTGCTGTTTTTACCCCAAACGAAGCGTTCTTCTTCTCCAGATTACTGGGAGAGCTGGCCACCACCAACTTATAATTCCGATAGATCCTGTGCAAATGTCGCCGCCTCCAGTTGCTCAGATCATCTCGTAACAAGCCGATGTTCTTATATCCTGCTCCGTGTCCCAGTTGAATAATCGAAAAACGACCGTACCGGTACAAACCAGTATAGGAGTCAATCAACAGGTATTGTGCCCTTAAGCTCATCCAAAACCTACGAAGGCTTCCCTCGACCAATTGAAAATCGGGCTGTGCCGGCAATTGGGAAGAAAGCCATCGAACATTGGCGAGCAATACCAAATCCTCTGCCTCCTTCTCACCAGTAGCATACTCCAACAATGCGCGGATATTTCCTGCAAATTTTTTCGGATCATGAACCAAACGGAAAGCGTATAATCCCTTTTTTTTGGGAATCAAGAGACTCCCTAAACCATACAAAAGGCTCGCCCCGAAACTATACATATGCTTTCCCAATATATTCATTTTTTTAAGCCTGTTTCTCAAAAGCCGATCGCTTCGGCAAAATTTCTTCAAAAGCCGCGTTGATTCTGGCTTTAAACTCCTCGAAAGCCTGTAAACTTTCATAATCATTAATGCAGATGATGGCCCGTTTCTGCTTTCGGATACAAGAAGCTGCCTGCTCCGGAAATTCATCCGTTCGGAAAGAAAACCGAAGGCCTTTATCGGTCAACTTAACCGGATGAAAAGTATTAGAAGCCAGCTGCCAATAACGGATCAAATAAGCATTAACCGTACTCTCCTCTCTAAATTTAAAGCTACAGGAATAATCCATCACCTCTGCTTCTTTCTCCCACAGCAGCGCAAAAATTTCTTTTTTGAAAGCTTGGGGCAAATGATAATTCACAAATCCAGGAAAATAACCCCGATTAACAATCCACAACAGTGCGTTTAAAAAATTACTCTTTCCATATTTCCAATGGAACCAATTAGAAGGTTTTTCTCGCATGCTCTGCGTCTTGTTGAAATGTTTGTTTAAGACCAAAATATTACTCAAAAATGTATGACTATACGTATCCACCCCACTGATGGGAAGAGTAATCGCCCGATCACAAGGCTTACCGTCTTTAAAAAAAAACTCAGGCTCTACGGCATCAATCAAGAACATATCGTCATTAAAGTAAACAAAATCACTGCTGAGTCCATGTATC
>JAJYSO010000076.1 GCA_021793535.1 Bacteroidota bacterium
GTAACCATTAAGCTGATGGAGGGGGTGACGGATCATTGTTCCGGTGCGCGCTTGCGGGGCTCTTGGGCAGTAAACAACCCCTTGTACAAACAAGTGGTTACCGGATATCCTTATGATTTTAAAAACCCCATAGCCGGTAAAACCGGAACTACGCAAAATCAGAGTGATGGTTGGTTTATGGGAATGGTTCCCAATTTGACAACAGGAGTGTGGGTCGGAGGAGACGATCGCTCTATTCATTTTGCGGGGATGCAATATGGGCAGGGTGCCACCATGGCACTGCCGATTTGGGGAGCATATATGAAAAAGCTCTATGCGGATAAAGAGTTGACGATTTCCGCAGAAGAATTTGAAGCTCCTGAAGAGCTTCATATCAACGTAGATTGCAGCAAAGGAGGAGAGCTTCACGACCAGGAAGACGCCAATGACCCTCTTAAAGGCATACGATTGAATTAAATACTAAGGGTGTTTTGAAAGTGCTCGGTGCTTGGCAAAATCGACAAAGAAGGCTAAAGATTGAGGGTTTTGCATCGCTCCTTTTTTGGCGGCTTTTTCCACAGGGATGCCCATGAGTATTTTTTTCACCGGTGCTTCCATCTTCTTTCCGCTGATGGTAAGCGGAATAGCAGCCACTTTAATGATGTCGTCTGGAACATGTCGTGGAGAGAATTCTTTACGGAGTTGTTGTTGAATTTCTTTCTTGACTTGGTCGGTCAGTTCATGACCTGGTTTCATCAACACGAACAAAGGCATGTAATCGCCTCCTTGAGGCAGTTCAATATTGACAATAAGGCTATCCTTTATTCCGGGAACCTTGTCCACGGCTTGGTATACTTCGGCTGTTCCGATACGAACACCTTGCCGGTTTAATGTCGTGTCTGACCTTCCCAAAATGATTACCCCTTTGTGACGGGTAATTTTTACCCAATCTCCGTGGCGCCAATAGCCGGGGTACATTTCAAAATAGCTGGAACGGTAACGCACATTGTTGGAATCCCCCCAGAAATAGATGGGCATACAAGGCATGGGTTTGGTCACCACCATCTCTCCTACTTCGTTCTGCAATTTCTTCCCATTTTCATCAAAGGCGTATAGTGCACAGCCCAAGGCTCGAGATTGTATTTCACCTTCGATGACAGGTTTCCATGGATTGCCTCCAACCCATGCGGTACAGATATCTGTACCGCCACTCATCGAGCATAGCCACAGCTCTTTTTTAATATGCCTATAGGCAAAATCAAACCCCTCTGGGGGCAAGGGAGAACCTGTAGAGCCAATGGAGCGTAAGGCGGACAGATCGTATTCCTTATTCGGATAGACCTTGTTTTTTAAGCAGGCCATCAGGTAAGGGGCGCTGGTTCCAAAATGGTGAATGGGAAGCTTTTCTGTCAAACTCCAGAGGACGTTCAAGTTAGGGTAGCCTGCGCTGCCATCATATAAAACAATACTTGCTCCAACTAATAAAGAGGCCTGTACAAAGTTCCACATCATCCAGCCTGTTGTGGAGTACCAGAAAAAGCGTTCACCGTAGTGTACGTCATTGTGCAGGCTCAGGTATTTATAATGTTCCAATAACATCCCGCCGTGGGAATGCGTGATGGCTTTGGGCGCACCAGTTGTTCCTGAAGAATACAAGATCCAGATGGGGTGGGAAAAGGGAACTGGGACAAATTCCAAATGTGCTTCTTGCTTAATCACATCCTCCCAGAGAACAGCACCTTCTATGGAATCAAAAGTTTCGTTCTCGTTTAGATAAGGAATGACAATGACTTTTTTTACAGAGGGCAAGTGCTTTCGAATTTCTTTCAACTCATCCAATCGACTGTAGGCCTTTCCGTTGTAGGTGTAGCCGTCTACCGCAATTAAAACCTTAGGTTCGATTTGCTTAAAGCGATCCAATACACTTCCCGCACCAAAATCGGGAGAGCAGCTGCTCCAAACCGCCCCGGTTGCGTTTGTGGCTAAAAAGGAAAGCGTCGCCTGAGGGATGTTGGGTAAATAAGCCGCGACGCGATCTCCTGTCTTCACCCCAGCTTGCTTCAAGAACTCTTGGAGTGCTGCAGTTTGTTGCTCTACAACCTTCCAGGAGATGGAAAGGGGCTGTTTTTGCCGTTCTGAGGCAAAATAGATCGCCGGATGGTCCGTTGTTTTTTGTTTAAAGACGTGTGCGGCATAATTTAAAGTACTGCCTTTAAACCATCTCGTGTCGGGCATGCCTTCTTCGGAGCAGATCTGTTTGGGCTTATCGTGAAAGTCAATCTCAAAATACTCGGCAATACTTTGCCAAAAATCTGCTGTATGTTCCACGGACCATTGCCACAAAGCCTCGTAGTTAGAAAAGTCTAATTGCCGGGTTTGTTGAAGAAAATGTGCATATTTTGTAAGGTTCGCCTGTGCTAAAAAACTGGAAGAAGGTTTCCATAACTCCTTTTGATCCGCCATCTTTTTTGCTCTAAAGTACGTAATTTCCATTAAAAAATATAGTTTTTATCTAGCGGCTTGCTTTTTAAATCACGCGATTGGGTATTGAATTTGAAGAGGAGAAGCCCAAAGAGCAGCAGCGAAACAACGCCCCTGGTTGACGGTTCCTTTTTAAAAAAAAGCCCTAGCACTGTTCAAAGAAGAAGTACTAGGGCGAGGTATTGTTCTTAATAGTGCTGTTAATCTCTTACCTTTTGGTTTCGTACCATATCGATATAAAGGTTTACTTTATCTTTTAGATCATGGCGTTTTACGATAAAATCTAGAAACCCGTGCTCTAAGAGAAACTCAGATCGTTGAAAGCCTTCGGGCAAGCTTTTCCCTGTCGTGTCTTTAACGACTCTGGGACCGGCAAAACCAATCAGTGCTCCAGGCTCTGCAATGTTAATATCGCCGAGCATGGCAAAGGAAGCGGTTACCCCCCCGGTTGTGGGATCTGTATTTAAAGCGATATAGGGAATTCCCGCATCGGCTAACTGTGCTAATTTTACGGAAGTTTTAGCCATTTGCATCAGGGAAAGCACAGCCTCCATCATTCGCGCTCCTCCTGACTTGGAAATAATCATTAGTGGGGTATTATGTTCCAAACAGTAATCGACGGCTCGGGCGATCTTTTCTCCCACAACCGATCCCATGGACCCTCCAATGAACGAAAAGTCCATGCAAGCCACAACTAATTCTTCTCCTTTGGATTTTCCTACCGCCACTCGAATGGCATCTTTTAAGTCCGTTTTTTTTTGGGCGGCTTTGAGTCGGTCAGTGTATTTTTTTCGATCTTCAAAATTCAGCGGATCTTTAGACTCTAAATTTTTATCCAACTCTTTGTACTCGTCACCGTCGAAGAGGATTCGGAAGTACTCTTTACTTCCAATCCGGACGTGATAGCCGTCTTCAGGACTGACGTATAAATTATCCCGTAACTCGTCTGCATCCACTACTTTTCCAGTAGGGGATTTATACCACAGTCCTTTAGGAATGTCTTTCTTATCCTTTGTCGCGGTTTGAATCCCTTTCTTTTTTCTTGTAAACCAAGCCATCTTTCTCTATGTTAAAATTTTAATCTCGTTGTGATTGTAGGTTATTTACTCAATGAGTTGACGTTCTGAAGGTCTTCAAAGGCTTTGCTCAGACGTTCTACAAAAGTGAGTTCCCCTTTGCGTAACCAGACGCGTGGATCGTAGTATTTTTTATTGGGGATATCTTCTCCATCGGGATTCCCTACTTGTGTGTTTAAATAAGCTTTGCGTTGGTCCATATAATCTCGAACGCCTCGGGTAAATCCAAACTGCAAATCGGTATCGATATTGAACTTGACCACTCCATAACTGATCGCTTCTCTGATTTCCTCAATTGAAGATCCACTCCCGCCATGGAAAACCAAGTCTAGAGGATTGTGTCCTAAACCATATTTTTCACTGACGTAATCTTGAGAGGCTCTTAGTATTTTGGGATTTAATTTTACATTTCCCGGTTTGTACACTCCGTGTACATTTCCAAAAGAAGCTGCAATTGTAAATTGATCTGAAACCTTACTTAATTCTTGATAAGCATAAGCGACATCTTCGGGTTGTGTATAGAGCTTGGAATTGTCTACATCCGAATTATCCACGCCGTCTTCTTCTCCTCCAGTCATGCCCAATTCGATTTCCAAGGTCATGCCCATTTTGCTCATTCGTTCCAGATAACGTTTGGATGTCTCTACGTTTTCTTTTAGGCTGAATGGACTTAAATCGATCATATGAGAGCTGTATAAAGGCTCTCCCGTCCTTTTGAAATATGCTTCTCCAGCGTCGAGTAGCCCGTCAATCCATGGTAGTTTTTCTTTGTGGCAGTGGTCGGTATGAAGAATTACCGTGGCTCCATAGGCTTCTGCCAAATCGCGAACGTGCTTTGCCCCTGTAATCGCCCCCAGAATAGCCGCGTGTTCTTTGGTGTTATCCAAACCTTTACCGGCATTGAATGCCGCACCTCCATTGGAAAACTGAAGGATTACCGGTGCGTTCATCTTGACGGCAGTTTCTAAAACCGCATTGATGGTATTGGAGCCGGTGACATTTGCTGCCGGAAGGGCGTATCCATGTTTTTTGGCGTGTTTAAAGATGGCCTGAACTGCTTTGCCGGTGGCCACTCCCGGTCTAATTTCTTGAGCCATAATAAGTTTAGTTTTTCTAATGGGAACAAAATTAAGAAATAAAACGGTTAAAAGGGATAATTAATACCTACATTCAAAACCGAGTGGGCAAAATTATAGTCTTCGAACCACTTTTTCTTGTCATGTGCTGGGTTATATGTCTTAAAGCCCAAATCCAGGCGGATTACGAAAAAATCAAAGTCATATCGCAGCCCTATTCCCGATCCTACCGCCAATTCTTTTAGATCTGAAAGGGTAGAAAAACGCGCGCGCTGATCGCGGACGTTATCCATCACGTTCCAGATGTTGCCCACATCCACGAATACGGCACTGTTCAAGGCGCCTAACAGGTTGAATCGATATTCGATATTGAGCCCTAGTTTCATATTTGCTTCATTAAACTCATTGGGTCCCCCAGTACTTCCAGGCCCTAAGTCATAGGGTCTCCAGCCTCGGTTATCGTTGGAACCCCCGGCGAAAAAGCTTCTTACAAACGGAATGCTGTTCGCATTTCCATAAGGGATGGCTATCCCTCCCATGGCTTTAAAGGCCAGCACATTTTTGTGGCCGAGGTCCCAGTGTTTGATAAAGTGGACTTCTCCTTTTAAATATTGAGAAAATCGAACCCCCGCAATGCTGTAATACCCGTTTTTTTTCGGACGATTTAACATGGAAGAGAGCAGTGCCAAACTATTCCCCACCGCCTCGAAATGTAGTCTGAATTGCGTGAATTGTTCGTCGTAAATATTTTTTCGGGTATTGCGGGAAAAATCGATGCTGGAGCCAAAGATCATATTGTTTTCGCTCAGCCGCTCCTTACGTTCCACAAGAGACCTAAAGTCTCGGCTTTCCTCTGGATTTAAATTGAAGTCCACACCTTGTTTGTAATCCTGGATAAAGGCATCCACGCCTTTTGAAATTTGCAAGCGGGGAGTCGTACTCAATACAGGATTTTCTTGCTCAAAATAATCTGGATTGATCCGTTCGACATGATTTTGTGCGATGCGATTGATCTGTTCAAAGGAGTTTCTATAGACGTTAAAGTAATTTTGCGTGTTCAGGTTTCTAACGTACTGAAGGTCTACAAGGCTGAAAAGCCAGTTGTGTTCTTGATCTGGTCGCCATCTGAAACTGTATTTTCCAGTTAGGTTTTGTTTATCTAAGCCGATGTTGTGCTGCAAGCTGGCCCCTGCGCTGAATACGGTAAAGGGAGACATGGTTTTGGGGACAATGCGGTTGACTTGGAAAGGGAAAATAATTTTTGGTACGTTCAAACGGGCATCAGCACCGATTTCTGAGATGTTGAAAAAACGATTTTTAGTTGTTACAGAAGCGTCTGTAGAAGATCCGATGCTGGCCCGTATCCCGAGCTCTAACGTTTCTAATCCATGAAAGACATTTCTGACCAGTAAGGAGGTTCCTGCGCGTATGCCAAAGTCTTGAATGTTACTTCGGGAGACGTCGAGGTCGTATGTCATTCCAAACTTTTTTCGGGGCTTTAAAAACAAATTTGCAATCAGGTTGGTCTTTGTGCTGTCTCGGGGGTCTTCCATGTATTTTATTTCCGGATACTGAAAAATGCCAATATCCATCATCCGGTCATAGGTTAACGAGCGATCTCGGTCCCTGAAAACATCTCCTTTTTTGATAAAAACAGCATCGGTTAACGCTCGAGGACGGTATTTGGAGGGGCCAGAACTGTAGAGCGTATAGGTCTCGTAATGGAGGCTGTCAGTGATCGGAAGCAGCGTTTGCTCTCGGCTGTAATTGCTGAAAATATTGACATCGCTGATGTGGCGGGTTTTAAAAGGAACGGTTATAGTCGTGTCATTTTGCTTTACTTCCCGGTTGGCGATGACGGTCTCGATATGTATTTTTTGGCCTGTTCCCACCGTATCCGCATTAAAGGAGATGTTGTCTTGATCAAAGTAATACAGTCCGCGATTGCGAAAAAGGCGGGTCAGGCGTTCGCGCTCCAGGGCAAAATTTCGAACCTCAAACTGTTGTCCACTTTTGATAAAACGCTGGTCCTTTGTTTCTTGATAAAGGGAGTCGATTACTTCACTTTGGAAAAAGGTGGATAAGGAATCTATGGTATAGGGTTCCCCTCGATCTACTTCATAGGTAACCTGCGCTCTTTTTTTGGGTAAGGTGTCTATTGTAAAGGTACTTTTGGTATCGAACCACCCCAGGCTCCAATACCAATCTTGCAGGCGTTCAGCAGATTTGGCCGATTTTGTACTGTCTACGATATGGGGAGGCTCTCCGACATTTTTTTTGAATGTTTGCCAGTTGACGTAGTCTTCTTTTAATTTATAAACCTGTTTTTTAGAGAGGAGTTTGTTTAAGTGTTGTTCGCGTTTGGGCTTTCTGTACAGCCAGCTATCGAAGAGGGAATCGGGATTGGGTTTTGCCAAATTGTAAAGGTGGAGTTTTAACGGAAAATTGATCAGTGGAAGCGTGCCATTAGGCTCCTGTTCCAATTGGCTGAATACTTTTCGCTCAGAAATTTTTAAGCTGTCCACTCGAATTTTATTTTTTACTAGAAGCAGCTCTCCCTCCTTTACACGTTTTACCGCATTGCAGGATATAAAGGCCGTAGCCAATAGAATAAATAGTATTTTTGCAAGCAAGGATCTCAACGAAAAGACTAATTTAAGGCTCAAAAATACAGTTTTATGCTTAGCAAGAATCAAATAAAGTTAATTAACCAGCTTAATCAAAAGAAATATCGAAAAAAACGAGCTTTGTTCATTGCGGAAGGGATTAAAACGGTAAAAGAATTCTTGTCTTCTGGATACGAATTAGAGTGTTTATATTCCTGCGTAGACTTACTTTTTGCTCCCGATAAAGAGGTAGAGCTCATTTCACAGCAAGAGA
>JAJYSO010000077.1 GCA_021793535.1 Bacteroidota bacterium
AAAACAATTATATACAACTAACCAACACTATCCCGAAAAGTGTGTAAGTTAGATTAAGGGTTTGGTTTTATAATCGGACCCTTTTTTCAAATATAATTAAAAATTGATTGATTATAACACCCCAGTTCCTGATCGGCTTGGTCCATTTCTTGGTTGCCTCTCTTACGGCTAAATAAACAGATTTCATAACTGCCTGATCGGTTGGGAATGAGAGTTTATTTTTGGTGTATTTCCTAATCTTTCCATTAAGGTTTTCGATTAGATTTTTGGGGAGTGTAAATTAAACTCTGTCCGTGGTGGTTTTAACCCTTCGGCCATGGCCGAAGGGTTAAGTTGGCAAATCCAGTTTTATCCGGTTTTCAAATTTAATGTATAATTGTTGGATGGTCAAACTCCAATGCTGCAATGGAGAGGTCCACTTTTTTTGGATATTTTGTGTAGCCAAGTAAACCAGCTTTAATAGTGCCATCTCACTAGAGAAAGCACCTTTAGTCTTAGCTATCTTCCGAATTTGCCGATGATAGCCTTCTATGGGATTAGTGGTATAGATGAGCTTCCGAATCGGTTGGGCGTATTTAAAATACTGCGATAGTTCTTCCCAATTATTGTTCCAGCTCTCGATAACAACCGGGTATTTCTTTCCTCATTTCTCCTCCAGGTTTAATAGTTCTTCTTCTGCAGTTTCCTTATTAACAGCCCGATAGACTCGTTTTAAATCGCGCACAAACTCCTTTTGATCTTTAGAGGCTACGTATTTCAATGAATTCCGGATCTGATGAACAATGCACAGTTGTACTTCGGTCTTCAGGAAAACGCCCGATGAGCCTTTTGTCGGAAAGACCGGAGTAGTTCTTTAAAAACATCAAAGCCAACCGGCTCTGAGCAGGAAAAATAAAGGGACGGCCGGCTATCTTTTTTTTGATCCCAAAATCCTTGATCAGCCTTTTCCAAGGAACAGCTTTGTAAAGCTTCCCTAAATCGCTTCGATAAAACACTGGATATCATGAGCATTCTACAACAGGAAATAGGGGTTCATTACCTTCACCCGGAAGCCCCTTTCCAAAACCTTATCCCTGAACATTGTTCGGATTATACCCCACATACTTCACCTGCTTCTCGTTAAACCGGACACCATATTCCTCCAGTTCATTCAATATCGGGTCGTATACGTCCTTTGCAATAGGGCGATGCACTCCAGGAGTGACAATTTCCTTGTTTAAAACCCGCAAGGCCGCCATGGCAACTGGTAGCCCTACCGTCTTAGCCATAGCGGTATACGTTTGATTCTCCCCTATATATGCCATCGTAGAATCAATCTGCTTCTTCTCCCCATTCAGCTCATAGCCAAATTTATGATACATCACAATCATGTCTTTATCCTCGGGTTCCAAGGTCCATTTTTCTTCCAAGATCTTTTGGAGGGCCTGTGCCGGGGTGGCATGTTTAATTCCGATTTTCTTGTGGGGATTAAACAAATCCAATTCCTCTAACTTCTCCCACATAATATCGTCCTGATCTATTTTTAGATTATACCTTGTTTTAAGCTCCACAGAATCCGTAGGAGAATACGGTAAAAAGGCATTTATAAAATCTCGGTAACTCATGTTTTCCGAATCATGCATCTGAAAGCTGTCATCCGTCAGCCCCAAACGAACAAATAGGTTCCAAGCTCGACTAAATCCAACCCGCCTCAAGGTTCCTCTATAAATCGTTTGCACATCTTCTAACCCGTATATAGGACGGTATTTCAAAGAATCACGATTAGCCAAGGCTTCAAACCGACCAAAATCTTCTATATCCAAAAACTCGGTTCTTCTAAAAAGGCGATGGTAAGGAATGTATTTGTATTGTCCCTCCTGAATAAATTCAGCGGCGCCACCTTGACCGGCCACCACTACATTTCTGGGATTCCAGGTAAATTTATAATTCCATAAGTTGGTATCACTCTCCGGAGCGACCAGCCCTCCTGTAAACGATTCAAAAGAAATCACCTTTCCCCCCTCATCTCGTATGCGATCGATCACCCGCATCGCACTCATATGGTCTATCCCCGGATCTACACCAATCTCATTCATAAAGACCAGTCCCTTCTCTTTCACCTTCTCCTCTAAATCCCACATCTCTTCACTAACATAGGAAGGTGTGATCAAGTCTTTACCAAATTTTAAGCAAGCCTTTGCTACTTTGATATGAAACCTTGCCGGAACCATGGAAATCACAATATCGGACGCCTTCACGGCTTCCTCTCTCGAGCTTTTATCAAAAACATCCAGAACAAAGGCTTCTGAGTTTGGATGATTATTGGCTATTTTTTGGGCGTTTTCTAATGAGATATCTCCTATTTTCAGGTATAAATCTTCTGAATTTGATTTTTCCTGTAAGTATCGAACCAAAGCAGAGGTAGATTTCCCTGCTCCGATAATCAAAATGTTTCGCATTGTGTAATTCTTGTTTAAATTTGCGCTAAACAAATGTACTTAAACTCTATGAAAGGCAAATTTCATTATCATAAAAATTTAATAATTCTGGGAGGGTCCCTTGGCTTTTTAGCCATCCTCTTGGGAGCTTATGGAGCCCATACACTAGCTCCCCAAGTAGATGAGGCCACTTACGAGGCATTCGAGACCGCCGTAAAATATCAAATGTATCATGCCTTTCTAGCCGTAATTGTGGGAGGCTTCAGTTTTTTACCCAAAAAAACTGCCCTTTTGATCTTCAGCTTCATTTTATTAGGAATCCTGTGCTTTTCAGGATCCATCTATGGATTGGCAACAGCAGATATGACCGGCTACAATTATGCGCGTTTTTCCTTTATCACGCCCTTGGGAGGATTTTTCTTAATGGGTGCATGGATAACCCTGATTGTGCAGACCATTCGTATAAAAGCTGCCTAAAAGATCAGGAATAAAAGGCAAGGAATAGTAAAGGCTACGCTCCGTAATCCTCCGCGTAAGCTTTCATCGCTTCGTTAAACAGGCGAATCTCCTGTTTATTTTGACGGTGTTCTTCGTTTCGGATCAGAGACATCAAATAAAGCAAGCTCTCTGTGGGACCTGTATTTGCCGTATTGGTATTTACAACCTCCCCTTCCTCATCTAAAATCTCTTCGTCCTCAGGAATAGGAATGGCAAAGGTATCGAACTCTTCCACATGTTCATAAATTTGACGGATGGCCTTGGCCACTACAGGGCGTTTCTCTTCCACAGAGTACGGACGCAATTCCTTTAAATCTTCAATCAAGGTATTGGTCACAATGCCGTTTTGATCCAAGTCGCTAATGATCTTATCGATAAGTTTTTGAGCCTTTTTATTTGTCAAAATAAAATTGTTTTTGAATTTAATTTCACTTGCACAAAGATAATTTTTATAAAAATGAAATCTGTATAAAAGAAATATAAAAATTTTTAATGCTCGTAATTTCAACAAAAACAGCCTTCTTTTATAAAATTCTCTGAAATCCGTCAAATAATTTGCAGCGAGCTCCTATTTCTGCTTACTTTTGCATGGTTTAAACGTGTTAGAACAGTATTTTTAGGAGATTAAGCAGCATTATGACAGAGCCTCAAGCGACTACGACTAAACAACTCTATGATTATCAGGAAGAAGATTTACAAAAGATTTTTAAATATTTAAACGAAGCGCCAGACGACTTCAATTTATTATATCAACTTCCAACTGGAGGAGGAAAGACAGTGGTCTTTTCTGAAATCGTACGTCGGTATTTAAAACAAACCGATAAAAAAGTGATGATCCTCACGCACCGTATCGAGCTTTGCCATCAAACCTCTCGCATTTTAAAAGGATTTGGCGTACGCAACAAGATCATCAACAGCAAGGTTAAATCACTACCCGAAAACAACAACTACCAATGTTTTGTGGCCATGGTTGAAACCCTGAACAATCGGTTAAACGATGAAGTTTTTGAAGTATCCAATGTAGGATTAGTCATTATTGACGAAGCCCATTACAACTCTTTTACCAAGCTTTTCAAATTCTTTAAAGATTCCTTTATTCTGGGGGTTACCGCTACGCCGCTGAGTTCCAACATCAAACTTCCCATGAAGGACAACTACCAAGCACTCGTGGTAGGGCATTCCATTTCTTGGTTGATCGAACACGGATTCTTAGCACGAGCCAACACCTATGGCTACAACGTAAAGCTCAGCTCTCTTCAAGTGGGAATCAACGGGGATTACACGGTCAAATCATCCGAGGACTTGTATACGGACATGACTATGCAAAGCAAGCTCCTACAGGCCTATGAGGAACGCTGTAAAGGAGAAAAAACGCTGATTTTCAACAACGGGATCAACACCTCCTGGTTTGTCTATGAAACCTTTAAACAAGCTGGATATGAAATTCGACACCTGGACAATACACACAGTAAGCAAGATCGTGCCGATATCCTAAATTGGTTCCGAGAAAAGCCCGACGCCATTCTCACTTCCGTAAGTATTTTAACCACCGGCTTTGATGAGCCCGATGTGCGAAACATTATCTTAAACCGTGCCACCAAATCCCTTACCCTCTACTACCAAATGATCGGAAGAGGCTCCCGACGTCTTCCGGACAAAGAAGAGTTTAACATTATTGATTTGGGAAACAATGCCGCTCGTTTTGGGTTGTGGGACGGTCCAGTGGATTGGGAGCTTATTTTTGAAAACCCAGACTATTTCTTAGAAAACCTCATCGATGACGAATCCATAGAGCGCAATTTCAAATATGAAATGCCCAAAGAAGTTCGAGAGCTTTTCAAAAATTCAAAGGACATCGAGTTCGACATTAAGAGTGCGTACGAAAAAGCCATTAACAACGGTTGTAAGTCTAAAGAAGTACTGGATGAATCCATCGAGCAGCATGCGAGAATGTGTAAAGAAAACAGCGAGGATGTCTTTGATGCCCGAATCTTAGCCAAAGAACTCAAAGACGACATTAGAGACCGCGTACGCCGCTATTCCTATTGTATTATCAATAATACTAAGAACTACAGGGACTGGCTCTTTGAAGACTATTACCGCAAGTTACGGCTTCGCATCAATGAGATGTTTATGGAATAGTCACCTTAGCCGGCAAACACACTATTGGGCTTAAAAATAAAATGACGTTATTGCCTTTAAGCAGGGCCCCCTGGACTTCAGTATACCCTTCAGCAGTTAAAAAAGCAAAGGGGTTTGCGCTTAATTTACTTGATAAATCAAGACACTGTCATCTTCTCCTTTCACCACGAGCTCAAGTCCTCCTTGGTTATCCATGTTTTGAATATCCACAATCGAATTCCCATAAACCGGAAATCCATCCAGTGGCTTTGCATCGCTGTCAAATACATATACGCGATGGGCTTGCAAATCAGTAATTACTACTAAAATTTTATCCGCTATATAAAAAATTTGAGGAGCCGTGTAAAGCCCAAAGTCCAAGGTTACGGTTTGGTCTTTAATTCGAAGTTTATTTTCCGAAAAGGTAACCAAGGTCTGTGCTGTTGCCGCCATTTTATTTTTAGCATCTAGTTTCAAATCGGTTTTGCTCAGCTTTCCTGCTGTATTCACCTGCAGGAGTTCTCCTTTCGAGCTGGTGGAAGTAAATTGGTTGTGGTATAAAAACCAGGGATTGCTCGAGAAGGAAAGCCTTTCTTTTACATCCAAACGCGTTTGGCCCCGAGGGTTTAAAATATTCAAATGTCCCGATTCTTCCGGAATCAATAAGTAATCCTTATTGCCAACCCTATAATGGCGAGGAGCTTGCACAATACTGCTTTTGGCTTTTACAAATTCAAAGCCTTCTACCTTTTGAAGGGCCTTATCCAGCATGAGCACCTCACGATCTTGTATGATTAAAAACCTAAAGCGACCATTGTTACTGTAATCAAATACTGCAAGGGGTTGCGTGATCAGATCATTAAAATGCATCTCATAAGGTTTTACCACATTCCCCAGCCGATCAATAATATAAAAGGTCTGTGGGGTGACAAAGGCCATTTGTATACGCTTATTTTGGTAAATATCTATGGGTTGAATATCCCCTAGGATAGGACCGTCTAATTTCTTTTTCCAGTTTAATTTCCCATCCTCATTATAGGAATACAACGTATGGGATTCTCCCTGAAAGACAATATCGTGGTGATGGGTGTTCCAGTGCTCGAAAAACCAGGGTCCCGCTCCAATCTTTTCTCCAGGTTTGATACTTTTAAGTTGTGTCCCGGTAGCGGAATTTTGCGCACTGCTTGTCTTTTCAAAAACGGCGTTGATATAGGTGTAATCCGAATGGTTAATAAACTGCAAGGCAACATACGGACGGTGTGCCAGTTGGAGGTCCTGATAAGCTTTCTTATATTTTTTGGCCACTCCATCGGCCACAAGGTCCACCAAGCTCTCTGAGATGCCAACCGCTAAGATGGAGGATTTTCCATCCAACCTCTTTTGTGTAAGCTTGTACAGTTCATCTGCTCCCAGCACCTTTCCGCTTTGATGGTTGGCAATCATGTATTCTAAAGCCGAAACATTTTGAGCAAAGAGCAAAAAACCTCCTAGCTCCGTATAATAAGAAACTTCACTTATGGGAATCAACGGATCGAGGGCCAAATTGAAATAATCGGGCTGTGAAAATTTAAAAATTTCATGTTCCCTAAACTTTTTTTCCAACTCCAATTTTCCCTTTAGGAATTCAGCACTGCGTTGCTCCTCTTTGGGGTTTACGGCAATCACCTTTGCCTGTGGGGTATAGACCACTCCCACCTCACTGGCATTATCCAAAAGATCCGTATCCATTTTGGGAACATCTTCTTTTCTATAAAAAGAAAGATTGTCCTTCAGTGTCTGAAAGTCGTTATAGGTAAAGCTGATCAGCCCATTGGCATTGACCGGGGTAATCTTTTCCAATTCATTTTTTTGAGCCGTAGTATTTTTGAAAATTCCCAACAATGTGTTTCGCTCTGGAAGCGCAATCCCGTTAAAGCGCATTTGGGTGCGATCAACATCCAAATCCAAAGCCACCCAATCCGTGGCTTTTTGAAAATCGAGGATTGGCAATTGGGGAAGGCTCTGTTGATAAATTTTCTGAAACTCCCCTAAATTCAATAAAAGCGCAGGTTTACGATTAGAAGTAGCGCGGTATAGCCTTTGGAGTTCTTCCTCGGGTTCCAAGTGCTCATTCGCTAAACGGATAATGTTCTCAACAACCAGCTTGGAATCACTCCATCCCCAGAACCCATTGAGCTGCACAGCATACATTTTCTGTTCGCCTTTTTGATAAACCTTTACCGTTTCTCCGCCATAGCTAAAATGATCTACTTGTTCCGCCTTAAAATTATCCAATAGACCTGTTCTTAACGGCGTGATCAAACTCGTCGCCACTTCATCCCGGCCAATGCGCGAAAAAAATAAAAGGCTGTTTTTAGAAATGTGCAGTTGATTCAAGGGGCCGTATGCATCCTTGAAAAACTGAATGAGGGGAAGGTTTTCA
>JAJYSO010000078.1 GCA_021793535.1 Bacteroidota bacterium
TGCAGCAAGGGTACTTCAGCCAGAAAGATTTTGGAAATGTCCAGGGGCAGCCGGATACCTTGCAAACTATAGACCGGGTGAATGAGTTGTCTGCTTTTGTTTTTGCACAGGCCGACTTTCGGATAAAAGGGGGGTGGGAGCTTAATCTAGGCATGAGTTTGAATCACAGAAACTTGCATTTTGAAAGACCTTTTCCTGTTCATGAAGCGGATTTTCGTTTTAAGAATCATCCGGTTTTGGCCCCCAGAGTAGTGCTTTCGAAAAAGTGGGGAAAGCAGCATTTACTTTTTGTCAGTGCCTCTAGAGGGTTCTCACCGCCGACTATTGCGGAAATTCTCCCCTCTACAGCAGAACTGAACAGAGACTTACAAGCGGAAAAAGGGACGCAATATGAATTGGGAAGCAAAGGAGATTTGTTTGCAGGAAACTGGCGCTATGAAGTCAATGTCTTTTTAACGCAGTTGCGTCAAAGCATTTCTTCTCGAAAGGATGAAGGAGGGGGAGATTATTTTGTCAATGCAGGAAATGCCCTTCAAAAAGGAGTGGAAGCCTCTTTGAAAGGATCTATTTGGCACAACCCGGTCAGCTTTGTTTCACAGGTAGATGCATGGGGAAGTGCGACCTTATTTGACTTTACCTATAAAGACTATCAAGTGGGAGATGAAGATTATTCGGGACGGCATTTTCCTGGGAGCGCCAACACTAATCTAGTTGCGGGCTTAGACTTTATCTTCTCTTTTGGTTTGCAGGCTCATGCGACCTTTCAACACACCTCCAAAATTCCTTTAAACGATGCCAATACAGTTTATTCAAAAAGCTATGAATTGTTGGGACTGACGCTCTCGCGCTCTTTTCGGTTGATGCGAAATTTGAAGATGGAAGCTTTCATCGGAGCAGAGAACCTCTTGAATCAGTTGTACAGTTTGGGGGATGACATCAATGCGGCGGCAGGCCGGTATTACAATTTAGCGCCCAAGCGTAACTTTTCAGGAGGTGTACGCGTTTATTACGCGCTCTAGCGTTAAGATGGGGAGTGATCGCTGGCCTTCTTTTTCGTTGTGAAGGGGGTTGGGGGTTTTCTGCGAAAGTTTTCCTGTATGCCTTGAAAGATGACAAAGAGAACGGGAACAATAAAAACGCCCAAGAGGGTTCCGATCAGCATTCCGCCGATGGCACCCGTCCCAACAGCGTGATTGCCAACTGCGCCGGCACCGGCGGCTAAAGCAAGCGGGATCAGCCCAAAAATAAAAGCAAACGAGGTCATGAGTATTGGCCGTAAACGCGCTTGTGCTCCCTTCAAGGCAGATTGAACCAAAGAGGCTCCTTGTCTTCTCCTTTCGAGCGCAAACTCAACAATCAGAATCGCATTTTTGGATAATAGCCCTACTAGCATGATGAGGGTAATTTGGATGTAAATACTGTTTTCTACGCCAAAAATAGCCGCAAAAATATAGGTACCTGCTAGTCCGGCGGGAAGAGAAAGCAACACGGAAAATGGAAGGATAAAGCTTCCATATTGTGCGCTGAGGAGCAAGAAAACAAAGGCAATAACCAGGATGAAAATAAACATTTTTTGACTTCCCGCGGTAATTTCTTCCTTGGTTAAACCGGAGAACTCGTACCCAAAACCGACAGGAAGCATTGTCGCAGCCACTTCGTTAATGGCGTTGATGGCATCTCCGGAGCTATAGCCAGGATTGGGCGCACCGTTTATCCCCATGGCAGTATACAAATTGAAGCGCGAAATGGATTGAGGCCCGTACACTCTTTTTAATTCGATAAAACTGGTGATGGGTGCCATGACCCCCTCTGAATTTCTGACCTGTATATTAGTTAGGCCCTCTGGATTAGCCCGATACAGCGCGTCAGATTGATACATGACACGGTATTCTTTTCCGAATTGATTATAGTTGGAGGCGTATACGCCTCCATAATAGCCTTGCATGGTTTCTAAAATGTCATTTACCGAAAACCCGGCTTCCTTTATTTTTTCTACGTTGACTTCAATTTGATATTGGGGTAAAGAAGGGTCGAAGGAAGTGGAGGCATAGCGAATTTCTGGACGTTGGTTTAAAGCGGCAATGAAGTCGTTTCCGACATTGAAGAAATCGGTTATTTCCTGTCCGCTACGGTCTTGTAATTGAAATTCAAAGCCATCCGATGTTCCGAATCCACGAATTGTGGGGGGCTGAAAAAAGATAATTCGCGCTTCGCGGATCGCGCTGGTCTTTTGGGTTAATTGGTCGATAATCGACTGAATATCTTGGCCTTTTCTTTTTCGCTCAGCCCAAGGCTTGAGTTTGACAATGACCATTCCATAATTACTTCCTGAACCGCTGATCATCCCCCGTCCAGGAGTTCTCAGAATAGTTTCTACCTCGGGTATGGTCAAAGCCAATCGTTCTACTTCAGCAATGACTTCTTCGGTTCTTTCTATGGAGGAGGAGATGGGTAAGGCGACATCGGCGAAGACGGAACCCGTATCTTCATGGGGTACAAAAGAGCTGGGGGTCATTACTGAAAAATAGTAAAACACTCCAGAGAAAAGAACCACTCCTGAGATGACGATCCATTTTTTTCGGATTAAAAAAGCCACGGCATCTTTATATTTTGAGGTTGTTGTCGTAAAGGCGGCGTCAAAAGCGGTAAAGAAACGCTGCAGGAAATGCCTTTTGTCCACCGTTTGGCCTTTGGGGGTAAGGAATAAGGCACACAACGCAGGGGAGAGCGTTAAGGCATTAATGGCTGATAGGATGATGGCGACGGCCAAAGTGAGTCCAAATTGTTTGTAGAAAACACCTGCGGAACCGGAAATAAAACTGACCGGGACAAATACGGCTGCCATGACCAAGGTAATGGAGATAATGGCGCTGGTGATTTCTTTCATGGCGTCTTTGGAAGCCCTCATAGAAGAGGCGTATCCCTGCTCCAATTTGGCATAAATGGCCTCAACTACCACGATCGCATCATCAACAACGATTCCGATGGCCAGGAGCAATGCAAACAGCGTAAGCAGATTAATGGTGAAACCGAATAAATACAAAAAGAAAAAGGTTCCGATAATCGCCACCGGTACGGCAATGGCAGGAATCAGGGTAGATCGAAAATCTTGTAAAAAAATAAAAACAATAAAGAAGACCAAGATGAAGGCTTCGATCAAGGTGGTGATCACTTTTTTGATGGAGGCATCTAGAAAATCATTTGCGTTGACGGTGGTGACATAATCGATCCCTGCAGGGAAAGACTTTTTAGCTTCCTCTAAGATGGCTATGCATTCTTTGATGACTTCACGGGCATTGGAACCCGCAGTTTGACTGATGGAATAATCTGCTGAAATTTTGCCGTCTGTAGTGGTGCTTCCTCCGTAGCCTCGGGCACCGAGTTCGATTTCCGCAATATCTTTTAAACGTAGAAATTGACCGTTCCCCGTCGACCGAATGATGATGTTTTCAAAGTCTTGGGTATCGGCCAATCGGCCTTTGTATTTGATCACATATTGGAAGGATTGATTGCCTTCTGCTCCAAATTGCCCGGGTGCGGCTTCAATATTCTGTTCAGCTAATGCGGCATAGATATCGGAGGGAATCAGTCCATAGGTAGCCATGATGTCCGGTTTTAGCCAAATCCGCATGGCATAATCTTTTTGTCCGTATGCACGGGCTTCTCCCACACCCGTTACCCGTTTTATTTGTGGAATGATGTTTATTTCGGCATAGTTCTGCAAGAAGATATCATCGTAAGCGGGATGATCACTGGTCAGGGCAAAAATAATAAGGTTGCTGCTCTGCGTCTTGAAAGTGGAAATACCTGCTCGAGTCACTTCCTGGGGCAATCTGCTGGTCGCGGTGGCCACCCGGTTTTGTACGTTTACAGCGGCCATATCTGGATCGGTGCCAGTCTTAAAAACGATGGTGATTCGCGCACTTCCGTCATTACCGGCAGAGGAGCTCATATAGGCCATATTTTCTACCCCGTTAATTTGCTCCTCTAGGGGAATCACAACACTGTTTAAGACCACTTCTGAACTGGCTCCTTGATAGGAAGTAGACACGACAATTGTGGGAGGAGCAATATCTGGATATTGTGCTACCGGAAGGTTGATTAAGCCGAGGACTCCCAACATGACAATCAAAATGGAGATTACTGCAGCTAATACCGGTTGTTCGATAAAACGATTAAACATAAAAGTGCTGTTTTATTTCATGGGGCGAGTAGTAGGGGTTAGTTTTTGATAGAGGCTGTCAGGATCTACAAGTTTTTTTTCTATGATCACTCCATCATGCAAGGATGGTAGTCCTTCTAGGGCGATTTGGTCTCCTGCTGTTAATCCTTCTGTGGCCACATAAAAATGTCCATCACTGTTGTCCATTACCGTTATGGGTGTACTGACGGCTTTATTTTCCGGGGTAATTAAATAAACGAATTTAGCGCCTTGTATTTCATAAGTTGCTTTTTGAGGAACGACAAGGGCCGAATCCAATCTCAAGGGAATGACAACAGTACCGCTGCTTCCGCTTCGGATACGATTTTGCGGGTTGGGAAAAGTTGCTCGTACACGAATGGAACCAGTGGCAGTATTGATGGAGCCACTGGTCGCGTCAACCTTGCCTTTTTCTGAAAACTTGGTGTTGTTTGATAAAAGCAGCTCGACAGGCGGCATGTGGGTCAATATAAATTGCAGGTGTTCCTCGGAATCTTTGGATAATTCGAGCAGTTGTTTTTCGTTGATGGAGAAATAAGCAAAAATATTCGAGATATCGGAGACTGTTGTCAAGGGCATTGGTGTGTTGGTGGTCACCAGGCTTCCTATTTTGTAGGGAAGGGTTCCCACCACGCCATCTACAGGACTGGTGATCAACGTGTACCCCACGTTGGTTTTGGCGTTGATCAAATTGGCTTGTGCCTGTGCCAAGAGTGCCTGTTCCGAGGCGAGCTTGTACTCTGCCGCTTCCAACTCGAATTTGGAGATGATGTTCTTTTCTACCAGTGTACGGGCCTTGTGTACTTCCATCTTCGCAGTGCTGATGTCAGCTTCTGCAATTTTAATGGCTGCTTCTGCTGTCCTGACCTCTTGCTCATACTGAGGAGCATCAATTTTAAATAGAGGGTCTCCTTTTTTAACGGTCGCACCTTCGTCGACATAGATGTTTTCAATATAGCCATCTATTTTAGGTCGGATTTCTATATTTTGTTGCCCTTCTATGGTGGCGGGATATATATTTTGCAACGTTGCTGTTTGAGGAGTGAGGGTTAACACTGGATATACTAGCGGCAGTTCATCCGTTGGCGTTACACTTTTTCTTCCCTTTGTGCAAGATGACAACAACGCTGTAAGGAAGAGGAAGAGGAAAAAAGATGTTAGCCTATCGTTCATAATAAGAGATCTGTATGTGAACTAATGATTGGAACTTGTTTTTAGGAATTCCTGTAAGCCTCATATCAGCGATCAAATTTTTTCAGGTTCATTTCTTTGTAGACTTTTTTATATCCCTTATCTCTTTATCCTATTCGTACTCCTACCACGGCGGGCTATGCTCTAAACTCAATAGGAAGGAATGAAAAGGAAAAGAAACTCGTTTGACCTCCTATCAGGTGCTAATGTCCCACAGGTAAATTTATGTCTTGATTTGTGTTGAGGTTCGTTATGACGAGCCGTTATTCAAATATAGAGCATAACCCCTTTGTTTGAGGGGCTGGGCAATTTAAAGCGAATAAATCAGTACTCACCGCGAAAAAGGAGGGAGGTTTATCTGTTTTATTGTGCAACCCACTGCCGGAATTGAGCTGCCTTGTTTTTACTGATATAGATTTCTTCGGGTATATCGAGATGAGAAGGAAGGGAAACCCGTAATCGATTGTCGACCCAGATGGTGATTTTCGACATGTGCTTTTTAGCCAGAATAAATTGTTTATTGGCTCGGAAGAATTGGACAGGATCTAAAGAGGACATAATGTGTACCAGTCGATGTGGATAGGGGTAAGATCGGCCGTTCTTATTAAAAACAGTAGTGTGTCCATTTGTGGCGTAAAAACAGGCAATATCGTCGACATCTACCGGAAGTAATTCGTCCTTTAGAGGAACAAGAATCTTCCGGGGATAAGGAGTAGTCAACTTTGCGCTGGTCAATTGCGTTAAATAATTGGCGATATCGCGTTTGCTGTATTTTTGAAACTTGTGAACGGCAGCGACCAGTTGTTCGATAGCGATGGGCTTTAACAAATAGTCGATGCTGTTTACTTTAAAGGCTTGGAGGGCATATTTGTCATATGCTGTGGTGAAGATGACCGGTACTTCTAGGGTGATTTTATTAAAAATGGTAAAAGCTGATCCATCAGATAAATGGATATCCATGAAAATGAGATCTGGTTTTTGGGCAGTACGTGTCAGATAAGCAACTGTCTGGGCGATGCTCTCCGTCCGGCTAATTTTTTGAATATCCAATGCCGCTTCACGTAACATTTTTTCCAGGTTTTCAGAAGCGAGCGGTTCGTCTTCAATTATTAGTATATGCATAGCTCAATGTAAAGGGAGTTTGACCGTGAAATATCCGTGGTTGCGCTGAATTACAATCTCACAATTCAGTAGTAATTTAAACCGGTTTCTTAAATTTTTCAAGCCGAGTCCGCCTTTTGTGGAGGGCGTTTCCAATTTTGGATGAATCGGATGGCTGATGACCAGTTCGTTTTGCTTGTTGAAACGAATGTCTACTTCCATTTTCTGCGTACTGTCGATCACATTGTGCTTGGGAATATTCTCCAAAATTGGCAAGAGGGAGAGTACGGGAATGGTCAGCTCTCGTTTCTCTGGAGGAATATCGATTAAAAAAGAAATATTTGCTCCGTATTTGATTTGTTGTAAATAGCTGAAGGCCTCTAAAAAGGCCAGCTCGGCGTCTAAGGTTACCGTACCTTTATTTTCGCTGTTTAGGACGTATCTAAAGACACGAGAAAGGTTCTGAATGTACGATAGCGTTTGGGTTTGGTCTCCTTTTCGTACCAAAGCCGAAAGTGTATTTAAGGAGTTGAAAAAGAAGTGGGGGTTGACTTGATTGGTCAGGGCCTCGTATTGGCTACGCAGACGATCCAATTTCAATTGTTCGATTTCATCCTCTTTGATCAGTTTTTGCGCATAAAGGGTATGAGCATAGGCCATTAATGTGCAGATGACCCACATGCTCATGAACTGAAACATCAGGATAACGCTGAAGTAATCCAGTTTTTTGTTCAAGACAAAAGAGATAAACAGGTATAAAATAAAAGCTGCTCCTGCCACGCAAAAGGACTCCGCTGCCCGTCGAATGAGACTCTTTTTCCAATCCAATAGAATGCTTTTTCTCAATAGGAGATAGCACAGCAAGCTGAAATATAAATACCGAAATAGAAAAAATACAGTGTGCTCCAAAACACTTACGCCTTGGGTATAGACGCTTTTTCCTTGAAAAAAGCG
>JAJYSO010000079.1 GCA_021793535.1 Bacteroidota bacterium
GAGGAATTACAAAAGGTCTATCAAACCAATGTATTTGGCGTGTTTAAGCTGACCCAAAGCCTTTTTCCCTTTTTTCACAAGACCAGTCATGTGGTGGCCATAAGCAGTATGGGAGGAATTCAAGGAAGTGTCAAGTTTCCGGGATTAACCGCATACAGCTCTAGCAAGGCTGCTGTAATTAACCTTATGGAGGTTTTAGCTGAAGAATATAAAACTACCGGCCCCATTTTCAATGCTTTGGCACTGGGAGCTGTTCAAACGGAAATGTTTAACGAGGCCTTCCCTGGAGCTACAGCAGGAACAACTCCCTCCGAAATGGCTGCTTATATCACTTCCTTTGCCTTGACGGGAGGAAAAGTATACAATGGGAAAGTATTGCAAGTTTCCAATTCAACGCCTTAAAAGCACTCCCGCCCCCAATGAAAGAAACCTTGCAAAAATATTTACCGATCCAAGCTGTAGACCGCGTCTTTGAATTGATTAGACAAGAAGGGGTGTATCTCAAAATCGTACGCGAGCGCAAAACCAGACATGGAGATTATCGTAAGTTGAGCAACGGTCAGCATCAAATCACAGTGAATGTCAACTTAAATAAATACCAATTCTTGATCACCCTCATTCACGAACTAGCGCACCTAATGGCTTTTAAAAGGTTTGGCAACCGCATCAAACCCCACGGTCAAGAGTGGAAATACACTTTTCAACACCTTATGCTCCCTTTTATTTCGCCAAACATTTTCCCAAAAGAATTGCTTCCTTTATTGGCCGAGCATTTTAAGAACCCCAGTGCCAGTAGTGATACCGATTCTAGGCTTTCCATCGCCTTGAAGCAGTATAGCCCTGAAACGCACACTAATTACGTACAAGAGCTTCCCTTAGGAAGTATCTTTAGAACCTCTAACGGAAAAGTCTTTCAAAAAATCAGAAAGCGGATAAAACGCTATGAGTGCAGGGAGCTTTCCACCCAGAAAATTTATATCTTTCAACCTCATGCAGAAGTTGAAATCATTAAAAATAGCTTAGATTAGTTTTTTACCTAAAATACAGATGATGCAGGATTATTATGCAGTAATAATGGCAGGAGGTGTAGGCTCTCGTTTTTGGCCGTTAAGCAAAGAGATCTTACCCAAACAGTTTTTAGATCTTCTTGGCACCGGGCAAACCCTCTTACAAAAGACCTACGAGCGGCTTTCCAAACTAGTCCCTCAACAGAATATTTTTATCTTGACCAATGATCAATATGACAACTTGGTCAAACAGGAGCTGCCCGAGGTCACCAATCGACAAATTGTTCTGGAGCCAAACATGCGCAATACGGCTCCCTGCATTTTACTCTCCGCTTTAAAGATCGACAAAGAAAACCCCAATGCCACAATGATCATTGCCCCCAGTGACCATTGGATAGATCAGGAAGAGGTCTTTATCAAAGATATCTCTCTGGCTTTTGAAACCTGCCAACAAAAGAATTTGTTACTAACCTTAGGAATCCAGCCCACCCAACCGCATACCGGCTATGGATACATCAAGTACAAAAAAAGCACATCTTCACCGATTAAAGAAGTGCGGCGTTTTACCGAGAAACCAGATTATTACACAGCCAAATCCTTTCTCGACTCAGGAGATTACCTATGGAATGCCGGCATTTTCATTGCCAAGGCAAAAGATCTGATTCGAGCTTATCAAAAACACCTTCCGGATATGGCTGAATTATTCATGGAAAATATAACGGCCCTCAACACTGCCGAAGAAGAGTCCTTTCTCCTTAAAAACTACAAGAGAGCGGAAAACATCTCCATCGACTATGGCATCATGGAAAAAGCAGATAATGTCGTGGTACTCCCCGTTTCCTTTGAATGGAACGATCTAGGGTCTTGGGGCTCTTTATATGAAAAGTTACCCAAAGATGAAAACGCCAATGTGGTGGTCAATACCGATACGTACCTCGAAAATTCTACGGGCAACATCATCCATACTCCAAAAGGCAGAGTGGTCGTATTAAAAGATTTAAAGGATTATATTGTTGTTGAAAACGAAGAGGTATTGATGATCTATCCCAAGGACAAGGAACAAGAGATCAAAGAAGTCCGGACAAAAGTTCAAGAGAAATTTGGAAAGGATCTGGGGTAACCCAGCGCTATGAGAATCGGTAAAAGCGGTTTTTTCCTAGTTTTATATTCTTCCAGGCTACTTTTTCAGGTGGGCTTTTCGCACTTCTTTAAATAAATTTGAAGAATACACGAACTCGGAGATGTCCTCATTATCGGTTTTAAACACCTCTTCATTAGTCCCTTGCCATTTCAAATCCCCAAACTTGAGGAAAATGATATTTTCGCCAATTTCCAGAACGGAATTCATATCATGGGTATTAATCACCGTGGTAATATCATATTCTTTGGTGATTTCTTGAATCAAGTTATCAATGACAATCGCTGTTTCAGGATCCAAGCCCGAATTGGGTTCATCACAAAACAAGTATTCCGGTTGATTGACAATTGCCCGAGCAATGGCTACCCGTTTTTGCATCCCTCCACTCAATTCCGAAGGTGTCTTATCTTCCACATTCTCCAAATCCACTCTCTTCAATACCTCAATCATACGATCAAATCGCTCCTCTCGAGACATTTTTGAGAACATCATCAACGGAAACATTACATTTTCCCCAACACTCATGGTATCAAACAAAGCGCTCCCTTGAAAGACCATTCCCATATGCTGTCTGAAATCACGCTGCTCCTCTTCCGAAAGCTTCAAAAAATCCACATCCTCGTACTTTATCTCTCCAACCTCAGGCTTAAATAACCCCAAAAGGCATTTTAAAAAAACCGTCTTCCCGGAGCCCGATTGTCCAATGATAAGATTGGTTTTCCCTTTAAAAAATTGCGTAGAAACCCCTTTGAGTACATTTTGATCTCCAAAGCTCTTATGTAAATTATTAACGGTAATCATCAGCTTAATAACAATTGAGTTAACACGTAATTAATGAGTATCAGAATCACACAGGTCCATACAAAAGAGGCTGTACTGGCTTTTCCAACCTCCAAAGATCCTCCCTTGACATAATACCCGTAATAAGCCGGTACCGTAGCCAATACCAACCCAAAGAAAAAGGATTTGATAAAGGCATACACCAATTGAAACGCCTCAAAATCATATTCCAACCCCAAAAGGAAATCTTCACCGGATACATAACTTCCAATAATACCGGTGATATAGCCTCCAAAAATACCGATAAACATCGAAATGGCAATTAGAAAAGGGTAGCACAACATGGCGATGATCTTGGGCAAGACCAGATAGTTGATCGAATTGATCCCCATCACTTCCAAAGCATCGATTTGTTCAGTCACTCGCATCGTCCCAATACTCGAAGTAATAAATGAGCCGATCTTTCCGGCCATGACAATGGAAACAAAAGTAGGAGAGAATTCCAAAATAATCCCTTGTTTGGTTGTAAATCCAATCAGGCTTTTCGGAATCAAAGGGTTACTAAGATTTAAAGAGGTCTGAATGGTTAAAACCCCTCCAATGAAAAAGGACAAGAAACAAACTATCCACAAAGAATCTATAATCAAGTCGTTGATTTCCTTAAAAGTCAAATGATAAAGAACCTTGCGCTTGGTCATTCGACCAAAAGCTTCTCTAATCATGATAAAGTATTGTCCTATGTTGTGCAGGTATTTCATCAACTTATTTTTGCAGATGCGAAAATACTAAAAATAATGTGCATTGGCCCGTTATTGGTTCGGCACAATTCACTTAACTTTTCCAAAGCAGCCCCTCTTTTTCGCTCTAAATCAGTTCCTCAGGCTATCTAAAAGTTTAAAAATACTCGGTGTAAGTGTAGTCAAGGACCCGCTATAATTATTGACAATAAAGGAAAAAACCAAAGGGTTTCCCGCAGCGTCTTTTGTGTATCCACTGTAGGCTGCCACCCCACCAATGTGTCCGCTTTTCATCCGAATATTATGGATCACCGGCAAGTTCTCCAAAAAGGAGCCAAACCAAGCTTCTTTTCTCGCATGCAGCAAAACCGTGGCCAGAGCCTGTGTCGTAATTCGATTGCCCGGAGAGAGCCCACTTCCATCTACAATATGCATCGCTTCTTTGGCAATACCCTTGTCTTCCCACAACGCCAATTCTTTTTTAAGCCCTCGATAGGTATCGGCCGGCTCTCCAGCTTGTAAAGCAATCGTCTTTAAAAAATGCTCTCCATACAGGTTTATACTCTTCTTAAGGAACCAATGTGATAGTTGTTCGAAGCGCGGAGATTTGTAGGCTGAAAGCAATACCGGTTGGGTGTACCCCGAACCCGTTCCCTCGGCTCTCAACAATCGCGTAGTCGTACCAGTTTCCTTTGTCCGAATCCCTTTTTTAGCCAATGCGCTTTCAAAAGCCAAGACAATAGCCATCGCAGGGTCTGGAATCGACCCCGAAACCGTGAAATCTGCATGGTTGGCAGGTGCAGTTCCCCGCACAAAAGCTGTATTTCCATAAGGTGCAGCATAAATATACACCTGGTCTCCACTGGTAGGACTTCCTGTTTTGAGCTCATTGACAAGATACAGGTTCTCCATAGCAGGCTCTGTCCGTTCGATATGGACCGGATCTCCTTTGGTTTTCCCAGGGGTCATGACCAAATCATATTGATTCTCATGCCATGTCAATCCAGAAGCTCCTGCTCCGTAGTAATTCCCCATATCTTCCCAGGTCCAACCCCCAGGAACAGCTTGGGTGTCAAACACATCGGCATCTCCTATAATCTTTCCCTGCACATACCGTATTCCTTTGGATTTCAAGGCATCTATCCAGTGGTCAAAAACGACATCGGTCTTGGTTTCTTTAAACCGCCAACTTCCAAGACTTGGATCTCCCGTCCCTTTTATGATAAGGTTTCCATATAAAGTATCTCCCCTAATTTCTCCATCGTACAAGAGCTCTGTTGTATAGGTGTAATCCCTTCCCAACAAAGTATAAGCCGTTGCAGCGGTTAGCACCTTTAAAGTCGAAGCCGGTGCTAGCCCGACCTCGCCGTTATATTGGTATAGTTCAGCTCCAGTTTGAGCGTCCAAAACACTGAGAGCAGTCGTGGCATATTTTACTTTTTGATCAGCTAAAAACTGCTCCATCGCTACACCGATACGTTCTTTCAAAGAAGTTTGCCCCCTCAGTGTATTTACACAGAGTAAACTCATGCATAACCCTAGTATACCCAGCCTCATCTGATATGATTTTATAATTTATAGCCGCCTTAATTCCCTAAATACATCCTGTCAAACCACAACGAATAACGTCCTTAGCAGCCCTTATTCTTCTATATTTCAATTTGATTGCGCAACAAATCTTCCATCGTCTCGCGTCTACGAATCAAGTGAGGCTTTTGTGCTTTAATCAATACTTCCGCAGGTCTATACCGGCTGTTATAATTACTGCTCATTTGGTAAGCATATGCCCCCGCATTATGAAAGCACAAGGTATCCCCTTCCGCAATCTCATTAATTTTTCGATCAGAAGCAAAAGTGTCCGTCTCACAAATATAACCAACCACAGAATAAATACGCGGTGTTCCCTTAGGGTTCGACACATTGGTTATATGATGATAAGCATCGTAAAACATAGGTCTTATCAGGTGGTTCAACCCCGAATTGACCCCTGCAAAAACCGTTGCTGGTGTCGATTTGATCACATTGACTTCCACCAGCAAATACCCAGCTTCACTGACTAAAAACTTACCGGGTTCCAAAATCATCTTTAACCCCCTTCCATATGTTTTACAAAAATCCGCAAACAAGCTCACCATCTCTTTCCCCAATCGTTCTACATCAGTGGTGACATCATCCGGTCGATAAGCTACTTTAAAACCACTTCCAAAATCTATATAGTCAAGATCCTGAAAATCTTTTGCCACATCCATCAATACCTTGGCAGACTCAATAAAGGTTTGAATGTCCAAGATATCGCTTCCGGTGTGCATATGCACACCGATCACCTTAAGATGCTCAGCATTCACAACCCTTTTTACATGTCGTAATTGATGTACACTAATGCCAAATTTACTGTCCACATGGCCTGTGGAAATCTTCAGGTTTCCCCCTCCCATAACATGAGGGTTAAAACGAATGCAGATGGGATAGGAATCTCCGTATTCGTTTCCGAACTGTTCTAACAAACTTATGCTGTCCAAAGTCACCCCTACTCCTTGATCCACTGCCTCCTTAATTTCCGCAAAAGAGACGCCACTGGGGGTAAAATGGATTTTCTCAGCAGGAACTCCTGCCTTAAGACCTAAATACACTTCTTGAATAGAAACACAATCCAGGCCCGCATCCAAACTATGGAAATGCTTTAGTACATTGAGGTTACTTAAAGCTTTGCATGCATAATTCAATTGAAGATCAATCCCTTGATAGGCCTTTTTTAACCGCTCAAACTGGTGGGTCATTTTTTCAGTATCATAGACAAACAACGGTAAACCGTAGTCTTCTTTCAATTTAGAAACAGCAACTCCGCCAATTTGAAATTGACCATTTTTATATTTCATGGAGTATCTTTTTAGAAATCAAGCTGCAAAATAATAATTTATGTAGCATTAACAGGGTGCTGCTTTACAATAATTTTAAAGGGAAGCTATTTTTAGCAGAAGTTTACTTAATTTAGAACCCATTAAATGGACATGTATGACCTCAAAAGTTGAATACCTCGGAGATCTTAGAACCCAAAATACGCATTTGAGTAGCGGGGACAGTTACCGCACCGATGCCCCCACTGACAACCATGGTAAAGGAGAGGCTTTCTCCCCTACAGATACAGTTGCCACTGCTTTGGGAAATTGCATTTTAACAACACTCGGGATAAAATTAGGTGCCGAAGATCTCCAACTTGTAGGGGCCACCGTGGACATCACCAAAACCATGGCGGCTCATCCGCGTCGCATCTCTAAAATAGATGCTCTCGTACATTTTCCTAAAGATTATGATCAGAAAACAAAACGTATCTTAGAACACACCGCAAGGCACTGTCCTGTAATCAATAGCCTGCACCCCGATATAGAGTTAAACATTTCCTTTACATATAAAAATTAAGTCGAACCTCTCAGAATTGTCAAATCGACTATATAAGCACACCTATGCCTTTTCTTTTAGATAAGGTATTTTGTGTCTCCCCAAGTGTAGAAGTCATCTCGATTTCCACAAAAACCGGTTTTTTTCACACAGCTTTTTTCTTTTTAGCAGTAAATCTTAAAAATTTACTTGTCGTATTCTTAATACTAAAGATATTTTAGAAAATCCAAGCTCAATAATCCTAATATACTTTTTTTTAAGTTAAAATCATCCCTTTTATCCCCTTATAAAGGTCCTT
>JAJYSO010000080.1 GCA_021793535.1 Bacteroidota bacterium
GGAATTAGCTTCTTATTTGAGTGATGCCCCTTGGCCAGCAACAAAGGACGAATTGATCGATTATGCAATTCGAACTGGGGCGCCTTTAGAAGTCGTTGAAAACTTACAGGATATAGAAGAGGAAGAGGAATCCTTTGATTCTATTCAGGAAATATGGCCAGACTACCCTACAGACGAAGACTATCTTTGGAACGAAGATGAATATTAATTCATAGCAAACTTAAAAGTCTCATAAAGAGACTTTTTTTATTTATTTTAAATCCTATCTTGTCAGAATAAAAGAGAATTAATCTTATTTTTGACTGCCAAATGAGCAAAGGCATCATTTTTGCTAGAGACATTAGGATTAAACCGTTAATTAAAAAAGAACGTATGAGTGTTTTAGACTCGGTTATAAAAATATTTGTTGGAGACAAGTCTCAAAAGGACGTCAAAAAGATTCAACCGCTGGTGGATCAAATCAAAGAGGAAGAAAAGAAGTTGGAGAACCTGAGCTTGGATGAACTTCGGCAAAAAACAGTGTTGTTTAAGGAGAAAATTAAAACGGGTATCGCCGATATAGAAAAAAAGATAGAAGAGCTCAAAATAAAAGCCGAAGCTTCCGAAAACATCACCGAAAAAGAAGACTTATACGACGAAATTGACAGCCTGGAAGATGAAAGTTACGAACAGACAAAGGCGATCCTAGATGCCATTTTGCCCGAGGCTTTTGCTGTCGTAAAGGAAACCGCCAAACGCTTTGCCCATAACGACACACTGGAGGTCACCGCTACGGAATACGATCGAGAGTTTTCTGCAGATCGTGACTATATCAGACTGGATGGCGACAAAGCCTATTGGTCCAATCATTGGGACGCCGCTGGAAAAGAGGTAGTTTGGGATATGATACATTACGATGTCCAGCTCATAGGGGGGATTGTTATGCATCAAGGAAAAATTGCCGAGATGCAAACAGGGGAAGGTAAAACCTTGGTGGCCACCCTACCGTTATACCTGAATGCTTTAACGGGACGTGGGGTACACCTTGTCACCGTAAACGATTACCTGGCAAAACGAGACAGTGCTTGGAATGCTCCTATCTTTGAGTTCCACGGATTGACTGTAGATTGTATAGATGGACATCGACCTAATTCTGCTGCCAGAAGAAAAGCATACAACGCCGACATCACCTACGGAACCAATAACGAATTTGGTTTTGATTACCTTCGTGACAATATGGCACATTCTCCACAAGACCTCGTACAACGGCCACATCACTATGCCATCGTGGACGAAATTGACTCTGTTTTGGTGGACGATGCACGGACACCACTGATTATCTCAGGGCCTGTCCCAAAAGGGGATGTCCACGAATTTGAGCAGCTCAAACCTGAAATCGCAAAAATTGTCGAGGTACAAAAGAAACTGTTGACAGGTGTCTTGGCCGAAGCCAAAAAACTGATTACCGAAGGAAACACTGAAGAAGGCGGTTTCCTATTGCTGCGCGTATATAGGGGATTACCTAAAAATAAGGCCCTGATAAAATACCTGAGTGAAGAAGGCATCCGACAAATCCTTCAAAAAACAGAGAATCATTACATGCAGGACAATAACCGCGAAATGCCGAAGGTGGACGCGGAATTGTACTTTGTTATTGACGAGAAAAACAACCAAATTGATCTCTCTGACAAGGGATTGGAGTTCTTATCTCAACGAGAAGAAGACCCAAATTTCTTTATTATGCCCGACATGGGAATGGAAATTTCGAGAATTGAGCAACAACAGTTAAGCAAAGAAGAAGAGGCCTTAAAAAAAGAAGAGCTCTACCGGGATTTCGGAGTAAAAAGTGAGCGCATTCACACCATGACGCAGCTTCTTAAAGCCTATACGCTCTTCGAAAAAGACGACGAATATATTGTTGTGGACAATAAAGTAAAAATTGTCGACGAACAAACCGGACGTGTAATGGAAGGACGTCGATATAGCGATGGTTTGCACCAAGCCATCGAAGCGAAGGAAGGAGTAAAAATTGAAGATGCAACACAAACTTTTGCAACCATTACGCTGCAAAATTATTTCAGAATGTACCGAAAGCTTGCCGGAATGACCGGTACAGCAGTCACAGAAGCAGGTGAATTCTGGGAAATATACAAACTTGATGTGGTTGAGATCCCCACCAATAAGCCCATTGCCAGAGATGATCAGGACGATTTGGTATTCAAAACCAAACGTGAAAAATACAATGCCGTAATTGAAAAAGTAACCGAGCTATCCAAATCCGGTAGGCCGGTTTTAATCGGAACAACTTCCGTAGAAATCTCGGAGCTCCTCAGCCGTATGTTGAAAATGCGAAAAATTGAGCACAACGTCTTAAACGCTAAAAGACATAAAAAGGAAGCAGATATTGTCGCTGAGGCTGGCCGTCCTGGCATAGTCACCATTGCCACAAACATGGCCGGTCGGGGAACAGATATCAAACTCACCCCGGAAACACATCATGCTGGTGGCTTAGCCATCATCGGTACCGAACGCCATGACTCCAGACGCGTCGATCGTCAGTTAAGAGGGCGGGCTGGTAGACAGGGAGATCCTGGAAGTTCTTTATTTTACGTCTCTTTGGAGGACAACTTGATGCGACTCTTCGGAAGCGAAAAAATGGGGAAATGGATGGATCGTATGGGGCTCAAAGAGGGAGAAGTAATCCAAAATAAACTGATCACCCGATCGATTGAACGAGCACAGAAAAAAGTAGAGGAAAACAACTTTGGTATTCGTAAGCGCTTATTGGAATATGATGATGTCATGAATGCCCAGCGTGAGGTAATCTATAAACGCAGGCATCACGCTTTGTTTGGAGAGCGCCTTCGAGTAGACATTGCCAATATGATTTTTGATCTGGCCGAACGCATTGCTCAAGACAGTAAAGTAAGGGATGATTTTCATAATTTCGAATATGAAATCCGCCTTTATTTTTCCATGGATGCACCTATTGACGAGACGACATTCAAGAAGTTAGAACCGCTTAAAATCGCGGGAAAAGTCTATTCAGCCGCCTACGAAAACTATCAAGAGCGGATGGAGCGCAGTGCGGAAATAGCCTTTCCGGTAATCAAAAGAGTTTATGAAGACCCCAGTAATCACTTCGAACGTATTGCGGTTCCCTTTACTGATGGGCAAAAAACCCTGAATGTTGCCACGAATCTTGAAAAAGCTTATCAAAGTAATGGAAAGCAATTGATTACGGATTTCGAAAAGAACATTACTCTAGCTATTATTGACGATGCCTGGAAAACCCATCTTCGAAAAATGGATGACCTAAAACAAAGTGTGCAATTGGCCGTCCACGAACAAAAGGATCCGCTGTTAATCTATAAGTTTGAAGCTTTTGAGCTTTTCAAAAGTATGTTAGATAAAGTGAACCAAGAAGTGATTTCCTTCTTGTTCAAGGGAGAAATCCCACATCCTAGTGAAGCAGACATTCAAGAAGCCCGCAGACAACGGGTCAAAGAAGACCTCCAAACACAAAAGGATGATTTTCTAAATATGGATCAACAATCTCAGCAACGTCAAGCCAGTACACAAACAAGCAGACCTCAAGTCACAGAAACCATCGTTAGAGAGCAGCCCAAAATTGGGCGAAATGAACGGGTGGTCATCAAAAACATAAAATCCGGGGAAAACAAAACAGTCAAGTATAAACAAGCGATTCCACTTATTGAAGGGGGAGAGTGGGTTTTGACTGAGACCGAAGATTAAATCGTACACGGCTACCGTTGAAAAAGTAACACTGCACGAATATCCCGAAAGTTTCTTATAAACCTTCGGGATTTTATAATTTTGCTCTAAACCAAATACCCAAAAGAACAAATGAAAGACTTTCGAATTGAATTGCGATGGGGCATCATATTCAGTTTGCTAACCATGATTTTAGGTTTCGTGGAAAAAATGTTCCTAGGCTGGCACGATCAACATATAGATCAACAGCTTGGCAATCATTTCCTATTGTTGCTTACACTTTTCTTTATTGTTTTCTATTTGGGTATACGAGAGAAACGAAATACGTATTATAAAGGAAAATTAACATGGAAGCAAGGGATTGTTTCGGGGGGAGCCATGGCTGTTATCATTGCCATTTTATCTCCACTGAGCGTATTTTTTATCTACCATTACATCTCTCCAGATTACTTTAGTAATATGATCGATTACCAAATTCACAAGGAGAATTTTCCCATGCCTGAACAAGGGGCCCGAGACTTCTTTAGCATGAGCTCCTATATCATCTTGGAAATTTCTACCGATCTGTCCTTCGGCATTGGAGCTGCCGCAATTCTCTCTTTATTCTTGCGAACATCTAAATCAAAAAAGAGCCATTAAAGCATAGATTAACGACTCTTTCATAATTTATTTAATTTATCCTTAACGGGCTATCTGTACCGCTCGATGCTCCCTAATTACCGTTACCTTAACTTGCCCAGGATAAGTCATTTCACTTTGAATTTTATGAGAAATTTCAAAAGATAGTTTGGAGGCCTGCTCGTCATTTACCGAGGTACTATCCACAATCACACGCAGTTCTCTACCCGCTTGTATGGCATAGGCTTTATTGACGCCTTTAAAACCAAAAGCGACATTTTCAAGATCCTTTAACCGCTGAATGTAAGAATCCATAATTTGACGTCGAGCACCCGGACGAGCACCGCTAATTCCATCACAAACCTGTACAATGGGAGACAACAATGAAGTCATTTCTATTTCATCATGATGAGCACCAATAGCATTACAAACTTCAGGCTTTTCTCCGTATTTTTCAGCCCATTGCATCCCCAAAAGCGCATGTGGTGTTTCATTCTCACTTTCGGGAACTTTTCCGATATCGTGTAACAGCCCTGCACGTTTAGCAAGTTTTGGATTTAACCCGAGTTCAGCAGCCATAATCCCACATAATTTAGCTACCTCCCGAGAGTGTTGCAATAAGTTTTGCCCATAGGAGGAGCGGTATTTCATACGCCCAACAATACGGATTAACTCGGGATGCAATCCATGGATTCCCAAATCAATGACTGTACGCTTTCCGATTTCGACAATCTCCTCTTCAATCTGGCTCTGCGTCTTGGCAACGACATCTTCGATACGAGCCGGATGGATCCGCCCATCAGTTACCAGTTTGTGCAAAGAAAGCCTGGCTACCTCTCGTCTAACAGAATCAAAACAAGATAAAATCACTGCTTCCGGGGTATCATCCACAATGATTTCCACTCCGGTTGCGGCCTCTAAAGCTCTGATGTTTCGACCTTCTCGACCAATAATTCTCCCTTTAATATCGTCACTTTCCAAATTAAAGACAGACACACAATTATCAACTGCTTCCTCAGCACCTATACGCTGGATGGTATTGATAATTATTTTTTTTGCCTCTTGTTTGGCACTCATTTTAGCCTCTTCAATAGTGTCCTGAATCAAGGCCATGGCTTCCGTCTTAGCGGATTCCTTAAGGGATTCTATAAGCTGTGCTTTGGCATCAGTCGCGCTCATTCCGCTAATGACTTCAAGCTGTTTAACCTTTTGATCGTGAATCTTGTCGATGGCCTCCTGCTGTTTGTCTATATACATCAGCCGCTCCTCACAATCCTTCATCTTTTCTTCCAAAGATGCCTTTAACTTACTGTTGGAAGACAATTCCTTGGACAACTTAGACTCTTTCTGCTTAACCCGATTTTCTGTCTTGACTAATTTTCTATTGCGTTCGTCGATTACTTTTTCATGCTCCGCCTTTAATTCAATAAACTTCTCTTTGGCCTGCAATAATTTTTGTTTCTTCTGGTTTTCTCCCTCTACTTTGGCCTCTTTAATAAGGTTATCTGCATTAATCTTCGCTTCTTTAATGATTGATGAAGCTCTGGTTTTATTGAGTATTTGAGCAATAAAATAGCCCAAAACCATACCCACTATTCCAGTAATTATTATACCCCCCATATTTTCTTTTTTTAAATAAAAAAACCTGTATCAGTAATAAATTTATATAAAACTCCGAGATTTAAACGTTTAGAGCTAACCTGCTGATCAAGGATCCGTCTTACACTGACAGAGCAGTGGACGGTTTGCTTTTACAACATGGACTCACTCTTCTCAAAGGTTAAAGCGTTGAGTTTATCAAAAGTGATTACTAATACAGGCAGTAATTAATAATTTGTAATTATAAAAGAACTTGTTGTTTTTATATCATTCCAATTCCATTGCCAAACGATCCTCTATCAATTGTAATTTTTTCTTCAATTGATCGTCTTGGTATTGGTTTTCTATAAGCTGTTGTTCCGCCATTGCAGCAAATTGTAATGCACACATCGCCAAAACATCCTGTTTGTCTCTAACCGCGTAACTTTTCTCAAACTGCTTGATTACCTCCTCGATCTTCTTTGCCGCTTTTCGCAATCCCTCCTCTTGTCTCGGTTCAATCGTCATGGGATAAACGCGATCTGCAATTGTTATTTTAACTCTCAAACTCTTTTTTTCCATATCATTTTGAAAGTTGTGTAATACAAAAATCGATCTCCTTGATCAAACTGTTTATTTTAAATTTTGTTTCGCGCTTAAAATCACTACTGCCTAAGAGTGTATTTGCAGTTTTGAGATTTCGGTTATCCTTCAATGCATCCTTCAAATAGTGTTCCAATTCATTAATCCTAGCCTGTTTTTCCTTTATCTGCTTCTTCAATTCGAGGTTTTCCGTTGTAAGCGCATCTCGAAGCTGAAGCAGCCTGGCTATTTTCTCTTCAATTCCATTAATTCTCTCAACCAAATTCGTCATCTACCTAATACATCTCTTTATGCAAAGTTAAAATAGTTTTTTCAAAGTGGCAAAACTCAATCCAATTACCTCCATGTTAAATTTGCAACTTCTTCCAGTTTAAAGCAATTCTCACCCGCCTACATGGGCCTTATAATTTTTGCATGCCACAATTCTATAACTGCCTGTGTTATA
Organism: Bacteroidota bacterium; assembly: GCA_021793535.1. Taxonomy (GTDB): domain Bacteria; phylum Bacteroidota; class Bacteroidia; order Flavobacteriales; family Flavobacteriaceae; genus JAJYSO01. The sequence goes on from JAJYSO010000080.1 coordinate 6,959, forward strand.
GAATTTAAAAATAAACCTTTTTATGAGAAAACCACCCTTATGCGTTAAGTTTCTTTAAAAGCATACCCCTGCTTGGCCCTGTAACAAAGCCCACAACCACTTCATTTGGGTATTTCTCTTTCTTCGGATCTTCTGTGAGCTATCCCTCCAAGACGTTACACAACGTATTTAGGAACGATTGCGCAAAATTTTATCCAGTGAAAACCGACCGGGTCCCAAAAGCAATACCAGTACAAAAGCCAATAAGAACAGTCCCGGAAGCTGCTTGGATACCATGGCATCGGCAGCATGGTGAATAAAAAAGATGGTTGCCATATTAATGACCAGTATGGCCGCTGCCCAACGCGCAAACAGTCCCATCCCTACAAAAATAGCACAGATAAATTCAGCAA
>JAJYSO010000081.1 GCA_021793535.1 Bacteroidota bacterium
TACGCAAAAGGAACTGACGTTGAGGATTAGTTAACAAGCTCCTATAGGTCATTCTACAGAATTTCATTATTTTTGTTGAAGTACCAGTCCGTTTTCAATGTTAAAGCAAGAGCTCAAATTAAAACTTTCACAAAAATTATCTCCTCAGCAAATCCAGTTGATGAAGCTGATCCAATTGCCTACTCAGGCCTTTGAGCAACGGGTCAAGCAAGAGTTGGAGGACAACCCTGCCCTAGACAGTGGAAAAGAAGAAGCCGAGGGAGACCCTCTAGAGAGCGATTTCGAGAATGAAACCACTGAAGAAGTCCCTACGGATGACTACGATGTAGATGTAGAGGACTACCTAAGCGATGACGACATTCCGGACTATCGCTTACATGCTAACAATTACAGCGGAAACGAAGAAGAAAAGCAGATTCCCTATGCGGCAGGGAAGTCTTTTGCCGAATACCTAGCTACTCAGCTGCGCACCTATAGGTTGGATCAGACAGAGAAAAAAATTGCAAAATTCCTCGTGGGAAGCGTCAATGAAAATGGCTACATCAGAAGGGCTATAGAAGACCTTGTGGATGACCTCGCTTTTACCCAAAATGTATATACCGATGTTCAAACGGTTGAACGTGTTTTAAAGACCGTTCAAAGTTTGGACCCTGCAGGAGTCGGGGCGAGATCCCTAAAAGAGTGCTTGTTAATCCAGTTAAAACGTAAGGAAGAAAGCCCGGAGGTACACTTGGCCATTGCAATTATCGAAAAGGCCTTCGATGCTTTTGTCAAAAAGCATTATGAAAAGCTGTTGACAAAATTTGATGTCTCTAAAGATCAATTGCGAGCCGCAGTCGACGAAATAAGCTCCTTAAATCCTAAGCCTGGAAGCTCTTATTCCAATAACATACACAATGTCGAGCATGTAATTCCCGATTTTAGCATCAAAATAAAAGACGGGGAATTAGAGCTCACCTTAAACAGTAGGAACGCTCCACAAATGCACGTTTCACGACAATACCGCAACATGCTGAAAGGCTATAAGGATACCAAGAACAAGGACAAGACCAGAGAGCAGAAAGATGCGGTACTCTTCATCAAGCAAAAGTTAGATGCAGCCAAATGGTTTATCGATGCCGTTCAACAGCGACAGCACACCCTATATATCACCATGGAATCTATCATGAATTATCAGAGAGAATATTTTCTCTCGGGAGATGATCGAGATTTAAGACCTATGATATTAAAGGATATCGCCGAAGACATAGAGATGGATATTTCAACGGTCTCACGGGTGGCCAATAGCAAATATGTGGATACCCCCTATGGGACCTTTCTGATCAAGGACTTCTTTTCAGAAAGCATGACCAATGACAAGGGAGAAGAAGTTTCTACTCGAGAAATAAAAAAAATACTCGAACTCACCATCGAGAAAGAAGACAAAAAAAAGCCGCTCACCGACGAAAGACTGGCCAAAGTATTAAAGGAAAAAGGATACCCTATTGCCAGACGAACCATCGCAAAATACCGAGAGCAATTAAACATTCCGGTAGCCCGTCTGCGAAAAACCATCTAAATGAAGCCCTTCTTAAGAACCGGTTTTTATTTGTTTCACCCCTTATGGATTCCCTTCCTCGGAACCCTCTTGTTTTTCGCAATGATTCCCAGAGAGTTCTCCTCCACCCTCATTGAAAAGAAACTAGTGGGGATCATCATTTTGAGTATTCTGGCACCCGTAGTCTTTTTATTGGCCTTGAGAAAGCGGAACAACTACCATCTTTTCGAATGGAAGAATAGCCAAGTTCGTCGGTTTTATCTTCTTTTTCTATGCCTGATTCTAATCACGATCAACAACTTTCTCATCCCTGTGGAATTGATCGAGTTATCTTACTTCTTCGCCGGGCTACTCATTGTAAGTTCGATGGCCCTCTTTCTAACCTACATCCACTTTACCATCAGTATTCACGTGGCGTTCTTAAGCTGTTTACTGAGCTTTATATGCTGCTTAAGCTTTCTCTACCAACTCAATCTCCTCTATCTGATCAGCCCTCTCATTTTCATCATAGGCTGGGTCTCCTCAGAACGCATGAGCGGACCCTGTTCCCATAAAGGCATAGAGATCCTCTATTCTCTTTTTCTAGGACTTCTTCCTCAAGGAATTCTTGTCTTTGGAATCTATCAACATTATAAAATGTAAAACATCAAGCCAAGTTTTATGGTTTCGAGATCCACAGGCTCCTGATCAATACTCTCTCCATTAAAGAAAGGATTTAAGCTATAATAAACCGTAAAATTGAAGGTATTGTACCCAAAGGTAAAGGTCAAGCCGTACCGCATGCGATTAAGCTCCTTCACATCGGTGAGCTTGATATGCTTGCCGGCTTGTCGAAAATTGGATTGAAACCTATACATGTACCCTAGACGCAAGCCCGCATATATCCGCCAAAAACGATAGTCATCCGCTGAGGACGTTCGCCAGCGAATCTCCAAAGGGACTTCGATCAATTGAGTTGAAAATCGACTAAATTTAAAATCGTAAGAAGCCCCATCTAGGACTTGAAAAAGGGTACCCCCTTTTTCATCTTTACTGATTAACAAATTCGAGCGATAAGAATTGATGGACCATCCCAGCCCCAGTCCCAAACCAAAGTTGCGGGGTCTGTTCAATGGGAAATCCCGAATAAACCCCAAATGCGCACCACCAGAAAATCCAGTTTGGCTCATCCCTTTAGGCATTTCCGACAAAAAATTAAAAGTCAGTCCAATATAGAATTGGTCTTCCCTATACTGTTGATCGATCACCGCAGGGATGCTATCTGTTCCTTCCTTAGCTTCCTGTCCAAAAAGACCAAAGGTCCAAAAAAACAATATCCCCAAAGTACAAAAGCTTTGGGGATATAGATATACTTTGTCTAAATCCATCTCAAAACGAAAAGACAGGTTTGATGAGCAATTCTATTATTAATCAAGCGGGCTACCTACATTTACCGTATAGTTCACACGATAAGCTTTTGCCTTACGCAATTCATCCTTAATATCAGAAACGATACTCATATTTGTTTCTCTATCGATCTTCAACGCTGTAACCAATTTATCCCGGTAACCAGGGTTCTTCGATTCTCTTTCCTGAATAATGAAAGGTCTGATCTCCGAAACCTTGGCAAACTTATCGTTTAACTGAATTCTACCAGCCGTTCCAAATTGTCTTTGATAACGTGTGCTAGGAGGTCCTGCATAAATATACATGACCAAGTTTTTATTTTCAAGTTTCTCAACCTGGTCTGCTTTCGGTAAGCGCTGCTCCACTAGGATATTGGAATCCCTCATTGTTGTTGATACCATGAAGAAAAACAATAACATGAATACAATATCGGGAAGCGATGCCGTAGAAATAGCAGGTAACTCTCCACTCTTCTTTTTACTAAATTTTGCCATTTGAATATTTTATAGATTAAATTTCTTCGGGTTTAGCTTCGGAAATATTCAACGGATATAATTCTCTGATTTTCTTAATTCTATCCTGTAGTCTTTCCTTTACTTTATCATCCGTAGAGTTGGTATAATCCTCGTTCATCTGGGTAAAATCCTCGCCGTATAACCCTTGAGAAACACGATCTCTCAATTCATTATATGCCGCCATAATCTCATTTTGAACGGCCATATATTTCTCATATTTCGTCTGGCGGTCAAACTGAATAGACACCAGTGCTTTTTGTGGATTATCAGAAGATTTAGGATCCTTCTTGCCTCTACAGTAAGAACAATCATCTTCTCCTGTTCCTGCGCCATTGTCAATGAAATCCGTAGTGGTTTCACGCAACCGCTCTATACTCATCGGTTCATCATTCACCAGTAAGTCGCCACTGCTATTGATGATAACCGTAAGAATATTGCGCTCCTTAATGGTCGTGGTTACCTCCTCTTGGCTTTCATCAATAGGGGGCAGTCGTCTGGTAATCCCTTTATCACTTTCGATGGTGGTGGTCACCAAGAAAAAAATCAAAAGCAAGAAAGAAATATCCGCCATTGAGCCGGCATTAATTTCCGGAACTTTTCGTGCCATACTACTAATTCTTAAAGGTTAATTTCTTCACAGAGGATAAGAACAGCGCAACAACGGCAACAATCGCCAAGATGTACACCATATTCAATCCCGTATTCATCCATTTTGCACCCGAAGCTGAGATGCTAGATCCGTTCGCGTATTCAATAGCATCTCCGTTTGCAAAAATCATTGCCACTATGAATACTGCAACGAAAGTCCCCAGAGAGATCAAAAGGTTTTTTAAATTACTGCCATCAAAGAACTTCGCCAAAATGAATATAACAATGGCAACGATGGTGACAGCAAAAATAAAGTATGTCAGGTAAAGAAATGGATTGAGCAAGCTATCCTGTAAATCTTCTGAAGAAACCACTTCAGCATCTCCTTTGAACAGCAGGATCAGAAACAAAACAATCCCAATTCCTCCCACGACGTACGCCAAATATTTTAATGCTTTATATAAGCCCATAATTCTACATTTATTTTAATTGATATAATTACATTCTACAAGAGACAATGACTATCCCTTATTTTAATTTAAGGGAAAAATCATCGCTAAAATTATTTCTTCTTGTTGTAGTCAAAAAGAATATCCATCAAGTTTATGGAAGCATCTTCCATATCGTTAACAATACTGTCAATTTTTGCAATAATGTAATTATAGAATACCTGTAAGATAATGGCCACAACCAATCCGAATACGGTGGTCAACAATGCAATTTTAATACCACGAGCAACCAAACTTGGTTCCATGTCTCCGGCTGCCTCAATCTTATCGAAGGCGTCGATCATCCCGATTACAGTACCCATAAACCCAAGCATCGGAGCCAAGGCAATGAAAAGAGAAATCCAGGATACATTTTTCTCCATTTGTCCCATTTGGACACCTCCATAAGATACGACTGCTTTTTCGGCAGCTTCCAATCCTTCGTCGGCTCTATCCAAACCTTGGTAATAAATGGAGGCCACAGGACCTCTGGTGTTTCGGCAAACCTCTTTAGCTTCTTCAACTCCTCCGTTGTTCAAGGCATCTTCTACATTTTGTGCCAATTTTTTAGTGTTTGTTGTAGAAAGGTTTAAGAAAACAATTCTCTCAATGGCTACAGCTAATCCAAGGATCAGACACAATAGAATAATCCCCATAAATACAGGACCTCCCTCGATAAATCGTTTCTTCAATTGTTGGTTAAAGGACTCAGTGTCCGCATCATCCATCACGGCATCTGCTCCTTCATCCTGTACAGCTACTACAGCAGTAGTCGCACTAAAAACTGTTGCGTTTGCTTCTTGAACGTTTAAACCTCCGATAAGCAACATCATCGAAAGACCTAAGATCGAAAATACTCTTTTCATTTTTTGTGTTTTAAATTTTGATTAGTGGGTTAAAGATATAAAAATAAAAAATTAATAAAAGCATAAAATTCAACAAAATTAAAATCCTGTGAGAATTTAAATTGTTCGTTCTGCTTTTATTTTCAAAACTGAAAAGCGTAATCAGTTAACGCTCAGCAATTTAATTAGAAACATAATTTCAGCAGAGAGGAAGGGATTCGAACCCTCGATCCGCTTTTGACGGATACACACTTTCCAGGCGTGCGCCTTCGACCGCTCGGCCACCTCTCTAACAGTTCGCTATTACAATAGCAGGTCGCTAAATAAATAAAAAAATATGATTAACTCAAGAGTTGAGTGTTAATTTTATCCGCCGAGGTCTAAAACACATATAGCATAGGGTAATATGCAGTACATAACCACCTTTTTATAAGGAGGAAGCATGAGCTGTACAGTCATTATTATTCCTTTATGTAGCGGTCCCTCATCCCATCTCTCCTCTTATAGCGGTTTCAAACCTCCTTTTAAAGACAGCCGCAGGCAAATTACAACACAATAAATACATCATTTTGGTCACGGCAGCTTCCACAGTGAGATCTTTTCCTGAAATTACCCCTATACTTTTGAGTTCGGTACTGGTTTCATATCTCCCCATCATCACACTGCCTCCCAAACATTGGGAAACATTCACTACATAGATGCCGCTAGCAATAGCCTCTTTCAAGGATTGGATAAACCACGACTGAGTCGAAGCGTTTCCTGTCCCATAGGTCTCTAAAATAACCCCTTCTAAATTTTCAATGTTAAGAATCGCCTTTACAGTGGTCTCCTGTATCCCTGGAAAAAGCCTTAGGATAACCACATTTCCATTTAAATGCTTGCGCACCGAAAACTGGCCCTGTCTAAAAACCCCTCGTAAAGCTTCTTGATTTATTTTTAGGGTTACTCCCGAGACGATCAAAGGGGGAAGGTTGGGAGACGTAAAAGCCTCAAAATTCTCTGAGTTTATTTTTGTACAACGATTGCCTCTATAGAGTTTGTACTCAAAATACAATCCCACTTCCTTAATCACAGGCTCCCCTGCTCGTTGCCATCCGGCAATCTGTATAGCCGTAATCAAGTTTTCCTTGGCGTCCGTTCTTAAATCCCCTATAGGCAATTGTGAACCTGTAAGAATAACCGGTTTGGTAAGGTTTTCAAGCATAAAGCTCAAAGCGGAAGCTGTATAAGCCATCGTATCGCTGCCGTGTAAAATAACAAAACCGTCATAGTACGCATAATTCTTTTCAATCAGTTCAACCATCTGATCATAATGACATGGACGCATGTCTGAAGAATCTATAGGGTGCGCAAAGCTGACCGTTTGGATATGGTGATCCAAAAGCTTTAGCTCTGGAACATGCTCCAACAACTCCTCAAAATTAAAAGCCTTAAGTGCACCAGTATCATAATCGGTAATCATCCCAATGGTCCCTCCGGTGTATATCAATAGTATATTGGCCTTGTTCATCTCCTTTAGTGTTTAAAAAGTTGCTCGGCAGTTGCAGTGGTCTGTCTGGCTACTTCATCCAAGCCTACCTGATATAGAGAAGCCATTTTTTCAGCCACAAGAGTCAAGTAAGCACTTTCGTTCCGCCTTCCTCGATAAGGGACGGGGGCCAAATAAGGAGCATCGGTTTCCAATACCAATTCGGTGAGTGGAATTTTATTTAAATAGGTATCGATCTTTCCATTTTTAAACGTAAGGATACCACCAATACCCAACTTCATCTTCAAAGCTATGGCGTGCAAAGCTTGCTCATAGGTTCCTGTAAAACAATGGAATATACCGTATAAATCTTCTCCTTTCTCCTGTTCTAAGACCTCAAAAACTTCATCAAAAGCTTCTCTACAATGGATTACAATCGGCAATTGATGCTTTTTCGCTAAACGAATCTGTTGTCGAAAAA
>JAJYSO010000082.1 GCA_021793535.1 Bacteroidota bacterium
CGATCTTTTGGAACCTGCTCAGCCATGGAGAAATTTCCTGGGCTATCTTTTGAATTTCGGGAGTGGTTTCGGCAGCATTGATATTAAAGAATACAGCACTGATACGCTGTAAACGGCTTCCTGAAAACTCCAATGCCTCTATGGTGTTTTTAAAACTGGGTGGCTCCTCTTCTGCGGTGATCATGTCAATTTCTTCTCGAGCTTCTTGGAGTGCGGCTTTGAATGCGGGTTTATAATGCGCGGTTTCTATTTCTGAAAAAGGGGGGATTTCAAAATCTTTCAATAAAGGAGACAGGGTTTTCATGAAGATGTATTTTTTCGGAATCAAAAATAGAAAATCTGTTGCAGCTTTTATTTGATTTTGGGGGCTTTAGCATTTTACTAACGAGTGACCGTAGAAAGTTTTATTTTCTGTTTTTTCGGGTAATAACCTCGCTTGAGGAACGTGAATTCCTACCGAGAATCTGTTTTTATGTTAACGGCGTTAAGTATATTTGTATCTATGAGGGCTAAGAAAAAGAGGAAACACAAGGGCGACTTGAGAGATGAGATTTTATCGGCTGCTAAAAAATTGTTTTTAGCGCATGGATATTTGAACACTTCCATGCGAAAGATTGCCGCAAAAGTGGGGATTAGCCCCACCACTATTTATTTGTATTACCGAGACAAAGCGGATGTGATCCACGCATTGCATCAAGAAGGCTTTAAAATATTAGCGGAACAGTTTAAAATTCTTGAAAATGTCGAACATCCTTTTGAAAGACTAAAGGCCATGGGGCGCTGTTATATTAATTTTGCCTTAGGGAATCGGGATTTTTACGAACTCATGTTTATTATGCAGGAACCCCTGATGCATCTTGAGAAGCAGCAGGCTTCTGAGCGAAGCTCCGGATGGAAAGAAGGAGAAGGTGCATTTAAAGCTTTGTTGGACGTGATTAAGGACTGCCAAAAAGAAGGGTACTTTGAAGGGTATCATACCGCAGAACTGGCCTTGCTTTTATGGGCTAACCTGCATGGATTATGTGCACTTAAGAACAATGGTCACCTTGATTTGTTGACCCGGGCAATGGAAGAGGAATTGCCCGTCTCCAACGTGCTCTATAAAAGTTTTGAACTGTATGTACAGATTTTGCAAAAGGGTTGAGGGGTTGACCAGGTCTTAACGCTGTTAATGCCAGTGCGCAGTAGGAGAAGGGGCGGGTACATGAGCTTTCCTCTTCTTTAACATCTTCTCTCTAAAAGTGATCCGAAAAAGGGAGCTATACTAGAGTCGTTACGGTCCTATCGCTTTTTTCGTCCAAAAAAGAGGCGATCCAAAGAAAAAGCTCCTGCTCCGGTAATGGAGAGAGCAAGATAGGACAACAAGTAAAAAATGCGCGGCTCTAACACGTTGAACCCATCTCCTATGTGGTGTAAAAAGATGACTAAAAAGTTGAGGGTTAAGATCACTGCTGCCGGACGCGTAAAAAAGCCTATGATCAAGAGTAGAGCACAAACCCCTTCGGCGAAAGCAGCAAGATAAAAGGACAAGGTGGCTCCGATTCCGATCGGGTCCATAAACCGAATTTCATCTCCACTGAAAATAGTGGAAAGTTTTCCGAAACCATGGCCATAAAGTAAAACAAAGCCAAAGACGATGCGGAAAATAAGAATTCCTAAGTCTTTACTGTACTTCCAATCTTTTGCGAGCAAGTTCATTTTTTGTCTTTTTAAAAGGTCAGATAAAAGAAACTGTAAAGATGTTGATTTTAAATGGATTAAAATACCTTGAAGAGAGAAAAATTAATTCTTTTCTCGGGGGGTATATACTGTAACTCGTAGCCCACACCGCGGCACTTAGGGGGTTCTTGGTGGTTGTTCTAGAGTTATAAAAAGGCCACTCCCTTTCGGAAGTGACCTTTCATCAATTAAAATTTAAGTGTATTTAGTCGATTTTAATTAGGCGCTTGGGTTGCACTTTGGCTTCCTCACGCTTTGGCAATTCAATTTTTAGTACACCGTCCACATAATTTGCCATAATTTTCGAACTGTCTATGCTGTCCGGGAGGTTAAAGGACCGTTTGAAGGCACTGTAGCTGAATTCACGTCTGGTGAATTTTTCTTCTTTGTTTTCGCTCTTGTGCTCTTCGCGTACCTCGGATGAAATAGTCAACAGGTTATGATCCAATTCAATTTCGAAGTCGTCTTTTTTCATTCCTGGAGCAGCCACTTCAACGTTGAAGCTGTCGTGTGTCTCTTTTACGTTCACTGCCGGAATGCTTGTCCCGATGTGTCCGTAGTTGTCATTTCTGTTTAACCAATCACTGTTGAACATGTCGTCAAAAACAGAGGGTAACCAATTGTCTCTTCTTATTAAGCTCATCATTTAAGGTTTTTATAGTTAATCATTTTGTTTACTCAAATTCAATGATAGAGAATCAAATGGAATGCCACTCCTAAAAGAAGACAAGTTGACACCTGTATAGGAAAATAAAAGGACAAAATGGCACTTTTCCATGTTTAAAGGGACAAAAATTCATTTTGATCTATAAAAAACCTTTGGGATGGTTTAAGTTTGTAATCAAATTTCACTGCATCATGGGGTTGACCAATAATGACATCTTTAAAAAATTGCGCGTAGCTCACCAATTGACCAATACGGATATTGTCAAAATTTTTGCGCTGAACGATTTTAAGATCACCGAAAGTGAGTTGGGAGCTATTTTCAGGAGAGAGGATCATCCCAAATATGTGGAATGCGGTGACCAGTACCTGCGTAATTTTTTAGATGGATTGATTATTTACTTGCGTGGACCCTTACCTCCTAAGAAGAAAGGGGGTAAGAAGCACTTTAATGAATCGAATAAAAAACGGTCTGTCGCGTTAAAAACGGATCGAAAGAAGGTTGGGCGGACACGCATCAATAGGCCCAATCAAAAGGGAGATAAAAGGGATTGAGTATATTTTTAATACTGCTGGTTTTCAATCCTTGATCTAGAAGAGGATTTAGCTGAAAATAACAACGGCTCATTTAAGGCAAATGAGCCGTTGTTTTATACTCCTAAAAAGGAGAGTACTAATCAATTAAGTATACACAACGGTTAGTGGAGTACTTTCTGAACTTTGTCTGCGGCTTCTTGGAAGGCAACAGCACTTTCAACGTTTAATCCACTTTGGTCAATCATCTTTTTGGCTTCTTGTGCATTGGTGCCTTGTAAACGAACAATAATAGGGACATTGATTTTGTCTCCCATATTTTTATAGGCATCGATTACGCCCTGAGCAACGCGGTCGCAACGGACAATTCCGCCAAAAATATTGATCAAGATGGCCTCTACATTTTTATCCTTTAGGATCAAATCGAAAGCTTTTTCAACTCGTGCAGCATCTGCAGTTCCTCCTACATCGAGGAAGTTTGCTGGGTTGCCACCAGCTTGTTTGATAAGGTCCATTGTGGCCATCGCCAGTCCAGCTCCGTTGACCATACAACCGACATTTCCATCTAGGTCCACGTAATTTAGACCTGCTTTTCCGGCTTCCACTTCTACAGGGTTTTCTTCTCGCTCATCTCTCATGGCCGCATAGTCTTTGTGACGGAATAGAGCATTGTCGTCTAAGGTCACTTTTGCGTCTACTGCTAGAATTTTATCATCACTTGTTTTTAAAACAGGATTGATTTCGAAAAGCGAAGAATCTGATTTTTCGTATGCACGGTACAGTTGTCCGACAAATTTAACCATATCTTTAAATCCAGCCCCTGACAAACCTAGGTTAAAGGCAATGCGGCGTGCTTGGAATGGCAATAATCCCGTTGCCGGATCAATTTCTTCGGTAAATACTTTTTCGGGTGTTTCTTTAGCTACTGCTTCAATATCCATTCCACCTTCAGGAGAATACATGATCATGGTCTTACCTGTACCCCGATTAAGGAGAACAGACATATAATATTCTTCTGGGTCATTTTCTCCAGGATAGTATACATCTTCAGCAACCATTACTTGATGAACTTTTTTTCCTTCTGGGGGAGTTTGAGGAGTGATCAGATTCATCCCGATGATTTGGCCTGCAATTTCTTTGACCTCTTGGAGGTTTTTGGCAAGCTTTACCCCGCCACCTTTTCCGCGGCCACCCGCATGAACTTGCGCCTTGATGACGTGCCATCCGGTACCTGTTTCTTCAGTTAATTTTTTCGCAGCTTCTACAGCTTCCTCAGGTGTAGTGGCAACGATTCCGCGTTGTATGCGTACACCAAAATCACTTAAAATCGATTTTGCTTGGTATTCATGTAAGTTCATAAACTTGTATTTTCTTATAATGCTATAAAGATTTGGCAAAGATACGGAATGATAACACAAAGAAGAGACTATTTTCGATAATTTTGCTTTTCTCCTACGCTCTCTGGGGTCGAAGAGCAGCAGGGAAATCTAAAATTTTAAAACCTAATTTTCTTTTAAAATTTTCCCGGGATTTAAAATTGCGTTGGGGTCGAAAATTTGTTTGATTTCCCTTTGAAGACGAAGGGCGGTGGCAGAAAAGACAGTGTCCATATATTCTTTTTGTACATACCCTATACCGTGCTCCCCACTAATGGTCCCTTTGAGTTGATGGGTGTAAACGAACAGCTCGCGGATGGCCTTGGGCAGGAGGTTATCCCATTTTTCATTAGACATATCGTTTTTGACAATGTTGATGTGCAGGTTTCCATCTCCCGCATGTCCATACACAATGGTGTTCAATCCGTAGGCTTTATCCAATTCTTTTACTTTGTTGTATAACAATGGAATTTTTGAGCGGGGGACAACGGCATCTTCTTCTTTATAAATCGAAGATCCTTTGGCAGCTTCTCCCATGACCCGTCTTACTTTCCAAAGGGCTTCCTTATGTGCTGCGGTATCCGCAAAAAGAATTTCACCCGTTTCAAATTGGTCTAACACGGTAATGATTCCTTCCATTTGATCCATTAAATCTTCCTCAAGCGTTCCATCGACTTCGATGAGTAGAGCAGCTTGAGTGTCCGTTGCGAGTTTAATTGTATTTTTTCCGATGAACAGCTGTGCTACTTCTATTGCTTTGCGTTCCATAAACTCTAAGGTTGAGGGCGTATAGCCGGCCATAAAAATTTTATGAACGGCGGTTGCCGCTTCTTCTGGTGAGCGAAAAGGAACAAAAACCAGTAAATCTTTAGTAGGAGCTTTGATGAGCTTTAGGACGATTTTTGTCACTACGGCCAACGTTCCTTCCGATCCCACAATCAACTGGGTTAGGTTGTATCCGGTGGCATTTTTAAGGGTATTGGCTCCTGTCCATAAGATTTCGCCATTGGGCAAAACGATTTCGAGATTGAGAACTTGGTCCTTGACCACCCCGTATTTGACCGCGCGCGTCCCCCCTGAATTTTCAGCGATATTCCCGCCGATAAAACAGCTTCCTTTACTGGCAGGATCCACGGGATAAAGTAGACCTTTGGCCAGTACGGCTTGTCTGAGCTCTTCGGTTATGATTCCAGGCTCTGTAGTGACTTGAAAGTTTTCTATATCAATATCCAAAATTTTATTCATGCGTTGCATGTCCATTACCACCCCCGCATAGATGGGGAGTGCTCCACCACTAAGGCCTGTTCCTGCTCCGCGAGGAACAACAGGAAATAGATTCTCATTGCAATATTTTAGAATTTGACTGACCTCCATTGTGTTTTCAGGCTGTATGACCACCGAAGGTTTGAAGACCAAATCTTCAGTTTTGTCCGATGCGCACCGCAAGAGGTTTTCTGGATCCGTGAGCACCCTATCAGGGGCTATAATGGTTTTAAAAAATTGAATATTTTCAGGCCTAAGTTTATTGTATTTCATATGCGGTCATCATTCTTGTGGAACATTCAAAGGTAAAAAGAAAAAAGCCATTTTAAGAGAAAAATGGCTTTTTACGCAAGTTGCATGCAGCGTTATTTTTCTGGCTTATCTTCTTCTTGTCGCTCCAGAAGATCTTTGGTTATTCTGCTTTACCGGAGTGGCTGAGCGCACACTGGATGACCTTGTGCTTCGAGTCGCTCTGCTCGGAGTTGTTGCCCTTTTGGGTGCCGCCTGAGGTCTTTTGTTGACAGCCGGCCTTGGCGTCTGTTTTCGGGTTGTGCTCCGTGTAGCAGGAGTTTTTGGCGTACTTTGTCGTCGCGTAGAACGGGTGGCAGCAGGCTTCTTTGTGCCCGTTTGCTGAGCAGGGGAAGTCGCTGGTTGTTTCCGCGTAGTTTGCGCAGACGTACTACGTGTCGTATTGGTCCGTACCGCATTATTGTTTGTTGCCGGATTTCGAGCGGCACTGTTTATGGTTCGTCTTCCAGGAGTAGCAGCAGCGTTGCGGTTTGTGCTGCTTCTGGTCGTGCTGTTTACCGATCGCCTATCCGAGTCTGGTCGATAAACGGCAATGGTATTACCTTTTACTCTAGATTGAGTTGCGCTTCGGACATTGGTGTTTTGAACTTCATATGTTCTAACTGTAGCTCCCGTTCGACGGCGCACATCAGTACTGCTGGGTCCAGAAATATAGGTGACACTATTATCTACATATGTATTGTTGATAATGGTAGTGTTGCGGACCAACGCTGGGGTTCTGTTGCCCACATGATAGCGATAGACGTTGGAGGCATACAGGTTTCTATACGGTACAAAGGTCCAATAATTTGAAGGGATTTGATAGCTTGGGCCAAAAGAGACATTTATAGAAACGCCAGGACCCATGGGTGCCCATCCATAATACCCACCTCCTTCTCTCCAAGATACCCAAGCGGGACCCCATTCATAACCTGGCACCCACACCCATCCAAAGCGGTTGTGATGGGTCCATCTTCCATAATGAAAAGGAGCCCAACCCCAATCGTAATTGGAGACCCACATGTTTCCATAGTTGGTGTGTGTCCAATACCCATTTGAGTAATAGGGTCTAAAATTAGCATCTACTTGAGGGGCCCATACAAAACCGAATTCTGCATCGTTAATCCAATTTCCGTAAGGGGCTAGGTTCTCATAGAAAACCTCGAAACTGATATTTGCTCTGATATTTGCCTTGGTCGTGTAGGAAGTTGAAATAAAGAATATCAAAAGGAGTCCAGTAATTAGTTTTATACTTCCGTTGTGTTTAAGCCTTTTCATAATGTGCATTTTAGGGGTTAAACCTTTTTTCTTTTACGCTGTAGAGGATTTAACAGGAGGTATGGACCGACTGCCTATCTCTACAGAGTATCCACAAGGGGCTACCGCTGGTGTCCCAATGTACCTTATGAAATTCAAATTGCGTGCCATAAAATCACTCTTATATATAGGACTTTGATAGATCGGA
>JAJYSO010000083.1 GCA_021793535.1 Bacteroidota bacterium
TATGGTCTCACTCTCCCCAAGCATCTCAATAAATTGTGCACTCATCGGACTCATATCCTCATCGACCACCAGAATCGGCAAATCTGTTATTTTTCCTTTTTCATATACAGATCCGATCAAGACCCCATACAATATCGGTGCCCCAATGAAGAGCAGTCGCAACACTTTATTGCTAAAAAAAAGCCGAAATTCTCTTCTGATCAGTGCGGTAAAATTTTTCACAATCGGGATTATTTATCCAGCTCCAACGAAACGGTCGCCTTGGTGATTAATTCTTCTACTTCCTGGTTCATTTCAGGGCGTACCTGCACCTCAAAGAGTGCCTGCTGCATGTCAAAATCAGGATAAGCCGTAGCAATATTCGCATAAGCACTCAACGCCTTTATCAGTGTTATTTTCCCCCGGATAGGTGCAGTCTCTTTGTAATGCACCAAAATTTTAACTGCATCCCCTACACTTAAGTCGCCCAATGTTTTCTCGGGAATGGTGAACCGAAAATAAACCGATGAGGAGATGTACCCGTTAATAATTGGATACCCCGGTAAGGCCAGCTCCCCCATTTTTAAATTGATGGTTTCCACACTCATGTCTTGGGGGGCAATCACATATTTTTCACGTTCGGCCACTCCGACCTCAGACAAAGCACCCGAGGCTTGAAGCTGCTGGCCCAAGGCCATATTTTGCTGTTCTATCCGCGCCCCTCTTTTAGCCTCTTCCCATTCGGTTTGTGCCGCCTCGTACTGGTTCAGCGCCCCTTGGTATTTCATCCAAACCTCATCGAATTTTTGCTGCGAAACTAAGCTATCACGCAGCAAGTCTTCCAAACGGTCTTTTGACTTTCTGGCAAATTCGAACTGTTCCTTTAATCCTGCTACTTTATTTTGAAGCTGGCGCAACTGCCCTTCAGTGGCCCCTTTGCGTGCCATTTGATATTGTGCTTGGGCCGATTTCATCGCGCCTTCAGCCTGCTTCTTTTTTGCTTCCACCTCCGGGATTTCCAGTACAGCCAAGGTATCACCCTTCTTTACCTGCTCTCCTTGATGCACTCGGATCTCCTCCACTGTTCCCGGTACTTTGGTAACGACTGAAATCGGATCGCGTTCAATTTTACCCATAAAAGCGGGGTCAATTCTCTCCCGTCGGCAAGAGACCAATACTCCGACCAAAAAGCCTGCTAATAAAAAGTATCTCTTATTCATTTTGATCATACATTTTTTCCCACACTTCGCCGGTGGCAATCATTAAACTCAGTGCTGAAGCTCGTTGCTCTAAAATTTGATTGTAATAATTAAAATTCACCTTAAAAAAATCATTTTCACTCGCCAGCCGCTCCGTTAAATCTACTAAGCCAGCCGCGTACTGCTCGTTAGCCAATCGCAAATTATTTTGTGCTACTTTTAGCTGCTGATTGGCCACAGCCAAACGTTTTTCAACTGTATAAAAATCAACTTGACTCTTTTTCACCAACAGATCCAATTTCTTTCGGGTATCTGCTAATTGTGTTTCGCTTATCTCCCTGTCTAAAGCAGCCTTCTTTATTTGCTGTTGGACCGCACCTCCTTTAAAAAGATCCCATTTAAGCCCTACCCCGAGCACAGTTGCCGGTTCCAAACGCAAATGCTCTGCACGTACCTTCACATCCCCCGCTAACGGGAGATCACGCAATTTTAATCTCGAATCAAAAGCATTGACATAACTCAAATTTCCAAAGGCAAACAGCGTAGGCCACTTCGCTCCTTTTTCTTTTTCATAAGCGAACTCCTTTGCCCGTTTTCCTGCTTCTAACGCCCTTAGTTCTAAACGCTTTTCTGCAGTTCGCTCGGTATGCTCCAATAAAAAGGGTTGAAGTTCATAGGCAATCAACTTCAAGTCCGATAAGGTCATCCCGGTTAGGTACTCCAGTTTATCATAGAGGAGCTCGCGATTACCTTCCAGCTCCACTTGCTTCTCTTCCAGCTCCAATAGTGCTAATTTTAACTTATCGCGATCATAAGGCACAGCCAATCCGTTTGCTATCCCCCTTAGGACCTTCTGGTAGGCTTTATCCAGACGTTTTTCTGAATCCTCAATTAATTTCTGGACCTGACTTAACAGCATTACTTGATCGAATGTGGTAACCACTTCCTGGGCTATTTCAACCTTTTGTGCTTCCGCGAGCAATTCCTCTGCCCGCTTTTTTTCTTCTAGCGCCTTCATTCCCTTGTTGATCTGCAATCCGGTAAAAATCACTTGCCGTGCAGAAAGCCCTCCCAAAACGGCCTGTGTTTGAAAGGCTGAAACAAAAGGGTCCTCTAATAAGGGTGTTCCGGTAACGGGCAAATAATGGGTAGGAAATTGGCTGTTTAATTGAGAATACAGGTAGCCATACCCTGCAAAAGCAGAAATCTGAGGCTGCTTTTTCGCCCGTGCTATGGCCTTGTCAAAAGCGGTAAGCTGTCCTTCTCGTGCCGCATTTTGTAAGGCCGCACTTTCCTCAATAGCCCGTTGAATAGGCTCCTTTAACACCTCTTCAATTAAAGGTTGTGCCTGCAAGTGAAGGGTACCGATAAATCCTATTGCGATAAAAAGAAAACGAATCATGTTCTTCATTTGCATCTGCATTTATAAATCCTTGCGAATTTTTGCAATAAGATAGTTTATTTTTTAAAAAAAAGACAAAAAAAACTGCCTGAAAATACAGGCAGCTCTTGAATATCGCTTTTTGAAAGGATGCACATTAGATGTCTTCAAAATTAACATCGGTAAAACTATCGTGCACTTCTGCTTCTTGATCGTCGTAATTACTGTCATGTCTGTCACTAATTACTTCCTCCCCCTTTTCGTTTATGATAAAGTCCGTGGTCTCGTTTAGGATTGCTCTAAAATCTTCAAAGTCTTCTTTGTACAAGAAAATTTTATGTTTCTTAAAGTAAAAAGAACCGTCTTCATTCGTAAATTTCTTACTTTCAGTAATGGTCAAATAATAATCATCAGCTCTTGTAGAGCGAACATCAAAGAAATAAGTTCTTCTGCCGGCTCTCAACACCTTCGACAGTACTCCGTGTTTGTTCTCGTTTTCGTTCAATTCGTTCAAATCATTCATAATCTTTAAGGTTTTATACCGTTAACGGTGCCAAAAATGAAAAAAAAATCTGGTTAAAACAAAAAAATCTAATCTTCTTTTTCATCTAATTGCTTTTTATACAACTCCTGATAATATCCAGGTACTTTTAGGAGTTCCTTATGAGCCCCTTGTTGTACAATTTGCCCCTCATCCAAAACAATAATTTTATCGGCATTTTTTACCGACGAAATGCGATGACTAACAATAATGGTTGTTTTTTTATCAGATAAACGACTGAGGTTTTCCAAGATCACTTCTTCGGTCTCCGTGTCCACGGCGGACAGGCAATCATCAAACAAGTAAATGGTCGGGTCTAAAGCTAAGGCTCGAGCTATGGAGACACGTTGTTTTTGGCCTCCTGACAAGGTCAAGCCCCGTTCTCCCAGAACGGTATCATAACCTTTTTTAAATTCAACAATGTTTTTATGAACATCGGCATATTTTGCCGCTTGTACCGCCTCCTCTCTGCGCAAATCCATATTTCCAAAACGGATGTTATCCAAAATACTATCGCTGAATAGAAAAGCATCCTGTGGCACATACCCAATCGATTTTCGCAACCGCTCCATATTGAGCGTTCTTAAGTCTTGTCCATCAATCAATATCGATCCTGTATCTACGTCGTATAACCTTCCTATAAGATCCAAGATGGTCGTTTTTCCAGATCCCGTTTTCCCAATTATACCCAATGTCTCTCCAGGCCTCAAGTGAAAGGACAGGTTCTTCAACGCTTTAATTTGGGTGTTCTTATAAGTAAAGGTGACGTTTCTAAACTCAATATCCCCCTTGATCTCTGTGGGCGTATTATTAGTATTATAAATCTCCGGCTCCACGCTCAAAAACTCATTAATACGTTTCTGTGAAGCTTCCGCACGTTGAACCATATTGGTGATAAATCCTACACTGGTCACCGGCCAAGTCAACATATTTACATACAGTAAAAATTCAACAATTGTCCCTACTTGATCGATCTGTCCCGTTAAAAATTGTTGGCCCCCAACATAAATGACCAAAATATTACTCCCTCCAATTAGCAAAATAATAAGGGGAAGGAAAAAAGCTTCTACTTTGGCCAGCTCTATCTGCTTATCCTTGCTTCCATCGGCCAATACCTTAAAACTTGCATTGGTTTGCCGTTCTATACCGTAGGACTTGATAACAGCCACTCCGCTAAAGCTTTCCTGCGTAAACGAACTCAATTTGGATAAAAACTGCTGGACCACCGTACTTCGTCTGTGAATAGCTTGACTGAGCTTATAAACTAAAAAGGAAAGGATAGGAAAAGGCACTGCTGTATACAGGGTCAACATCGGAGCTTTATTGATCATAAAAATCAGGGCTACCACAAATAAGGTCACCGAGGAGACACCGTACATCAATGCCGGGCCCAAATAATCACGGACTCGAGAAACGTCTTCACTGATTCGATTCATCAGATCCCCGGTCCGGTTCTCTTTGTAAAAGTTAAGGGTTAATTTTTGATAATGCTGGTAAACCTCATTTTTTAAATCATATTCAATATTTCGAGACACTACAATAAAGGTCTGCCGCATAATGAAAGTAAAAATTGCAGAGATCACCGCCGCACCAAAAATAAAAGCTATGTTGTGAAAAAGCTTTTCTTTAAACAGTGGCAAATCGTCGATCCGTCCTCCGATATAATCCGCTATCAAATTAGAAACATCCCCTACGTAGCGTGGCACAAAAATAGAAAAGAGCTGGGCCCATATAGTGATCACCAGCCCTAGCAGAAGTTTCCACTTGTATTTGATATAATATTTATTGAGATATTGTAATGCCTTCATAAACGACCTTCTGTGGAGCCTACGCTCACTATTGTCCCTGGAATTTTCTCAGTTCAGTAGACCTCCTCCTACCAAA
Source organism: Bacteroidota bacterium (assembly GCA_021793535.1). Lineage (GTDB taxonomy): Bacteria > Bacteroidota > Bacteroidia > Flavobacteriales > Flavobacteriaceae > JAJYSO01. Next base: position 4,985 of record JAJYSO010000083.1, read on the forward strand.
ATCCATACAAATCCGGAAAAGGAAGTGCAAATATAGTGATTCTATGGGTTTTCTTTAATTAGCATTTCGTCATTAAATAGTACCGTTCGGTCTTTATTTTATAAAATAAAACCTTACTTTTGCAGCCCTATTATCGAAATCGACCAAGGACAAACTTTCCTAAAACATGTTAACCAGAAGACACATCCGCGCAAAAGTAATGCAGGCGCTATACGCTTTAAAGCAAGATATTGACCTCAATAGTGGTGCCGTAAAAAAATTTTTAGACCGGAGCATGAACGACATGTACGACTTATTTTTACTGGACATTTCCCTCTTGTTATCGGTAAAAGACCAGGCGGAAGAGTTTTTTGAAAAATCAAAGAAGAAATACCTTCCCACGCAAGAAGACATTCATCCCAACCTCAAGTTTATCAACAACGCCCTGCTCAAGAAAATTGAAGAGTGTCAAGCTTTCGCCGATTTACTGGATAAGAAAAAATTAAACGACTGGCAAATCGAATCCAGTTACACGCAACTGCTTTGGGAAGAGCTTCGCAATTCTCAGTTGTACAAAACGTACACGGCTTCAGAAAAGACTACTTTTAAAGAAGACCGAGACTTCGTCGTTCGTTTTTACAAAGAAATCATCGCTCCCAACGAAAAGTTACACGATTATTTCGAAGATAAGAAATTGACTTGGATGGATGACATGGCTATCATCAACACCACCTTAATCAAGTTATTGAACAAGCAGCAAAAAGGGCAAGCCTTTTTCTTACCCAGCTTGTTTAAAAACACGGATGATCGCGAATTCGCATTTAACCTCTATAATCGGACCCTCAATTACAATCACGATTTCGAAGAGGAAATCAGCAAGATGACTCCAAACTGGGATCAAGATCGGCTGGCAGAAATCGACATGATCCTGATCAAAATGGCTTTATGCGAATTCACGTACTTCCCTTCCATCCCGATAAAAGTAACCATCAACGAATACATAGAAATAGCCAAAGACTACAGCACACCTAAAAGCAACATCTTTGTCAATGGTGTATTGGACCGTATATCAAAAGTTTACCAAGAAGAAGGAAAGATAAATAAAACGGGAAGAGGACTGCTTTAACTCGTCAAATTTTACTACTTTTACGCCCCGATTCTCGTTATAAATGACCTCTAAATCTATTGGTTATGAAAATTTTTACACTACTTATTGCAGGGGTCGCTTTGTTGAGTATGAGCGCATGCAAAAACAAGAGTGCAGCTGATAAAATAAAGGCAAATGAGAACCGCTCTGCCCAACAGACAACAGCCGAGGAGCCCGCAGGAGAATACCCCGAAATTAGTTTTGAAGAGGCACTGTTCGATTTTGGGTCTATAAAAGAAGGAGCCGTTGTGGAGCACACCTTTGGCTTTACCAATACCGGAACGCAACCCCTCAAGATCACACAAGCAAAACCCAGTTGTGGGTGTACTGCCCCAGACTGGACACACAAGGAGATCGCTCCAGGAGAAAAAGGGACAGTAACGGTGAAGTTTGACTCCAGGGGAAGACCGGGACACCAAAATAAAAGTGTACGGTTGATTTCCAATACTAAAAATGGGAACGAAACCGTAAGCTTTACTGCTTATGTAGAAGAATAACAGACAAATTAATAATGATTTAAAAACCAAAAAAAAGATATACTTATGGGTGAAGGAATAACAAGTTTGCTACCAATTATTGCAATTTTTGCCGTTTTCTACTTTTTTATGATCAGACCTCAAATGAAGCAGCGAAAAAAGGAAAAAAGTTTTTCTGAAAATTTAAAAAGAGGAGACAAAGTAGTAACCAAAAGTGGAATGTACGGTAAAGTTCTTGATTTTAGTGATAAAAGCAATACCGTAATATTGGAAACGGGTGCAGGAAAAATCACTTTTGACCGTTCTGCCATCTCGCTGGAAATGTCGGAAAAAAGAAATTCTAAAAAGGAAGACAACTAAGCTCACGGTACCTCCTGAGGAGGTGTTCCTCTTTTTTAATGTACGGTGTAAAAAACAAAAAGGTGGGGGCTCCTCACCTTTTTAAAAAAGCATCAGACCTATCGGCCTTATTGAAGGTTCGGTAGGTTTTTAAACATATAGGTGGGCTTTTACTTATTGCTCACTCGGGTGCATAAAAGCCTGTTTGGCTAAGAGCTCCTCATCGGTCTCTACGTGATCTTCATCGGGAACGCAGCAGTCCACTGGGCAAACAGCGGCACATTGGGGTTCTTCATGGAAACCCATACATTCCGTGCATTTGTCGGG
>JAJYSO010000084.1 GCA_021793535.1 Bacteroidota bacterium
TTTGAAATCTTTAGGGTAAACGGCACTAAATGGGGGCCTGCTCGTGTGGATATTGTATATAAAGACGGGAAAAAACAAACGATTAACTACAAAGTAATTAAACCAGAAACAGAGGTGGTTGATGATTTTGGTCATTTTTTAACAACCGAGCAATGGTATGATGATCCAACTGACCCCTTTGAAAGGACACCTTCGGTGATTTCCTATGATTATGAAAAGAAGGAAAAGGTCCTGCAGGACCCTAGGGTGTGGGTGGCAGGGCTTAGTGATGAAGCGGGGGCGGGAAGTTGGTTAGGAGCAATCATGAAGCAATTGTTACGACCAAACAAAGCAGAAGTTATAAAACTCGAGAGGTTTATAAATGAAACTCTATGGGGAGGAATCCAGTATGATCGCGGCGATAGTATTTATGGAGTAAAAAAGAGTGTTTTCTACTACGAACCCAAAACGATGCCACAAGGGAGCTACCACAAGGAGATTGATTATAGTAGCTGGTCAAGTTGGGATAAAGAAGAAGCCGATAATCCTGGGAGATCATATAATTATCCTCACGTTACCGCAGCCTATTGGGTAATGTATCGCCTAGCAAACTATTATGAGGGGTTCATTACAAGTCATAAAGCAAGTTGGTTCCTAAGCCAGGCCTATCATACCGCCATGGCTATGGATCGTCTAGCCCCGTATTACGCTCAATTCGGACAAATGGAAGGAACGATATTTCTTGAGCTATTAAAGGATCTGATCCGAGAAGGAGAAAGTGAAAAGGCCAATAAACTAACACAAATCATGAAAAAGAGGATGCAGGTATGGGATTCGATTAAATTTCCTTTTGGCAGCGAAATGCCTTGGGACTCAACAGGACAAGAAGAGGTGTTCATGTGGTCGGATTATTTTGGATATGATGACAAGGCCAAAATAACCTTGAACGCCATTCTCGCCTATATGCCTAGTATGCCACACTGGGCCTATAACGGGAGTGCAAGGCGTTATTGGGACTTCGTGTATGCAGGAAAACTACGACGGATTGAGCGACAGCTTCACCATTATGAATCCGGCTTAAGCGCTATCCCTCTCTTAAAGCAATTCCGCACCACACCGGAAGACACCTATTTATTAAAAACGGGATATGCGGGTGTTTTAGGAGCAATATCGAATATCACAAAAGACGGTTTTGGGCCATCTGCCTTTCATTCCTTTCCTTCTACCTTGGCCATAGACGGAATTTCCGGAGACTATGGAAGTGGGTTTTTGGGCTATGCGCTCAATTCTGGGACCTACCTTATCAATGACAAGCTTTTAGGTTGGCTCGTTTATGGAGGAAATTTAACCCATAAAAAGGAAAAAATAGAAGTACAATTGTCGACCGCTGGAAAAAACAAATTCTTTTTGGGGCCTGAAGGATTATGGTTAACTTTGGACGCAGGTAATTTAGAAAAAGTAACATATAACCAAGCGGATAGAAAGGTAACGTTAGTGTTTGGGAAAAAAAGTGTGCATATGCCCAAAGCATATTTGAGAAGCAACAAGGACCTAGGCCTAGAGCTACCTACCTATAAAGGTGCATATATAATCGAACTGAGCACAGAGAATAAGCAAATCGAAATAGATTTGTAATCGCTTAGTTTCTTTTTGTTTGAGCTTGATGATATATAGAGTTGCAGCGGTTTTTACCTCTTGTAAAAATTTCTGATTGTGCATTTCATCCCCTGAGTTTCTGGCTGTTTACTTTCATTTATCCGCATAAATTCACATGCCTGCTTTTGAGACAATGAAATATAGATTATGATTCCATCCTACAATAATGAAGATAAAATTTTAGTTGCAGTTGATTGTATCATTTTTGGATTTGACAAGGAGGATTTAAAAATACTCCTGATTAAAAGAAACTTTGAACCCAAAAAAGGGCACTGGTCATTAATGGGGGGATTCCTCAAAAAAAACGAGAACCTCAATGTTGCTGCGAATCGGATTTTATTTCAATTGACCGGGTTGGACGATATTTATATGGAGCAACTTTTTGCCTTTAGTGAAGTAAATAGAGATCCCGCAGAGCGAACAATTTCAGTAGCTTATTACGCCTTAATCAATATAAAAGAAGACCATTCACTGGATAACTTTCCGGCCAAATGGTTTAGTGTCAACGAGCTGCCGGAAATTATTTTTGACCATCCTGAAATGATTCAGCGGGCGATAAAGAGATTGCGGTATAGGGTATCCAAACAACCCATTGGCTTTGAATTACTTCCCACTAAATTTACCATGAGGCAACTCCAAAAACTTTATGAATCCATCCTCGGACAAAAATTGGATAAGCGGAATTTTATAAATAAAATCAACTCTTTGGATATCCTGATCAAACTAAAAGAAAAGGATATGAGCTCTTCTCGAAAAGGCTCCTTTTTGTATATGTTTGATGAACAAAAGTATAAATCTAAACTCGAAAATGGTTTTATTTTTAAATTATAATCAATGCATCATAAAGGGATAAGTGGACCTCTTTAAAAGAGAGTTTACTCTAAATCTTCTTGAAATTTCTTAATCAATCCGTCAATAGGCCTTTGAATAATCGTTCCCTCGATAAGCCCTTTCTCTTTTAACAACTCCCTGATGATCCCCTCAGAATAATAGGCTATAGAACCTACAAAGTGAATGGGAACTTCACGGCTTTTCGGATAAGGCAAAACACGAGATGTGATAAAGTCCAGTAGCCCTTCTTTTAAAAGCTCCTGAAAATAGGAGGGAAGGGGCGTTTTCTTAAAAATAAACCGGGCAAAAGTGGCCAAATAGGTATTTGGATGTTCTTTTTGGTAAAGATTATACCGCATATGAGCCGGGTCCAAATCGTATTCCTGTTCAAATTCACGAGCAATATTTGAAGGCATCACGCTATAAAAATAATCTCTTATCAGCTGCTTTCCAAAATAATTTCCACTGGCTTCGTCCATTACTGCATAGCCAAGTGCCGGAGCACTCGACTTCAATTCCTTCCCATCGAAATAGCAGGAATTTGAACCGGTTCCCAAAATACAAACAATTCCAGGTTGTCGGGTCACCGCATAACAAGCTGCATATAAATCTCCTTTCACCTCGCAACGGCTCCCGGTGAAATAGTTCTTAAAAAATCGCACCAATTTAGTTTGGCTTTTAGAGGTGCCACAGCCCGCCCCGTAAAAATACACTGCGGCTACCTTCCCTTTTATATGTGTGATTTTTTCGTTCTCAGCAATGCGTTGATGTATTTTTTGTGTGCTTAAAACAGTCGGATTCAAGCCTAGCGTTTGCGTTTTAAATACAACCTCTCGATCCTGATTAAGAGCTATCCAGTCACATTTAGTCGATCCTCCGTCGGCGATTAGAATCATAATAACAATAGTAGGATTTTCTGTTACATTTGGTCTTTTGGAATCAGTAAGATAAGGTATTATTTTTTATAATCCGGCAAAATACAAGGTCAAATCCACCAATCTACAAGAATAGCCATACTCATTATCATACCAAGCAACCAACTTATAAAAATTAGGGTTTAATTCCATACTGGCCGCTGCATCAAAAATACTGCTATACGTACTGGATCGAAAATCTTGTGAAACCAATTCCTCTTCGGTATACGCCAAATACCCCTTCATTTCCTTTTCAGCAGCTTCTTTTAGGGTTTGTTTAATCTCTTCCAGGCTCGTTTTTTTCTCGGATCTAAACGTGAGATCGACTACAGATACATCATCTGTTGGGACGCGAAATGCCATCCCTGTGAGCCTTCCTTCCAACTCGGGGATTACTTTGGTTACAGCCATGGCAGCTCCGGTTGAAGTCGGAATAATATTATTTAATGCCGAGCGGCCCATCCTATAGTTTTTCTTTGCAGGCATATCCACGGTAGATTGTGATGCGGTTACCGCGTGAATAGTCGTCATCAACCCCTCTTTAATTCCGAAATGATCGTGAACCACCTTAGCTAAGGTTGCCAAACAATTGGTCGTACACGAAGCATTGGATATAATTTTTGCATCTGCTTGTACTTCCTTGTGGTTAACCCCCATAATGTACATTGGGGCATCTTCTGATGGGGCAGAAATAACCACTTTTTTAGCGCCGGCTTTTAAATGGGCAGCAGCTTTTTCGTGAGATTTAAAAAAGCCTGTACACTCCAATACGACCTCCGCTTGTACCTTATCCCATTGTAAGGTCTCTGGATTGCTCTGCGCCGTTACGCGTATGCTGTTTCCATCGACAACGAGATTGCTGTCCTTAATTTCAATTTTACCATCAAATCTCCCGTGAACAGTATCGTATTTGAGAAGGTAGGCCAACTGCTCAATAGGCACCAAATCATTGATGGCAACCACCTTTACATTTTCTTTTTGGGACAGGATCCGAAAAGCAATCCGACCAATCCGACCAAATCCATTTATAGCTATGTTTGTCATTGTTTCTTATTTTTTAAATTTTCGTGATTTCCGCTACGTGAAGTAATTCTTCATTAATCTTACTCCGGTTGGTCAAAGACTCTTCGAACGTAGCGGTCACCATGTCTTTATTGCGAATACCAACCATCATATTGGCCGTGTGATTCAATAGGGTTTCGACTGCAAATACACCCAATCTACTGGCCAAAACCCGATCATAACAACTGGGAGCCCCACCTCGCTGAATGTGTCCCAGCACCGTTACTCTTACTTCATATTCCGGCAGATGCTTCATGATATATTTCGACAACCGGATGATATTCTTACCGGTACGTTTTCCCTCGGAAACCACGACAATACTAGAGGTTTTTCCAGATTTCTGACTCTGCTTAAGGGATTTGATTAAACGCTCCTTCCCCAGGTTCTGTTCGGGGATAAGAATCTCTTCAGCACCCGCACCAATTCCTGCACTCACGGCAATATCTCCGGCATTACGTCCCATGACTTCCACTAAAAAGAGCCGGTTGTGTGAACTGGCTGTATCCCTAATCTTATCGATAGCCTCGATAACGGTGTTTAAAGCGGTATCATAACCAATGGTTTGATCCGTTCCATTGATATCATTGTCAATAGTGGCCGGAATCCCGATGACCGGAAATTGATGTTCCTCCCCCAATATCTGTGCGCCTTTAAGAGAACCGTTTCCTCCAATCACAATCAACGCATCTACTTGTTCATCCCGTAGATTTTGAAAAGCAAGTGCTCTTCCTTCTTCGGTTAGAAAACGGTCAGAGCGCGTAGATTTAAGAAAAGTGCCCCCGCGATTAATCAGGTTTTTAACAGACCGCGCATCCAATACCTTAAATTCCTTCTCGATTAGTCCTTCAAATCCTCTAAAAACTCCTGTGCATTGAACATTGTAATATGCGCAACAACGCACTACTGCGCGAATACTCGCATTCATACCGGGAGCATCGCCTCCAGAGGTTAAAACGGCAATATGTTTGGGTGTTTCTGTCATAACCATATTGATGAAATTCTAAAATCAAACAAAGAGAACCTTCAACGAAAAGGTTCCATAAAAGTAGCCCCTCATCCTTAACGCAAGAGGTGCTATCCCTGTAAATTAAAAATAGAGTCTGATCAAGCTTTAATGTGGTAGAGCCAATTGTATCGGTCTTCCACACGCCCGTATTGAATATCCTGAATGGCTTTCTTTAACGACTCGCCATAGGGGGCTTCCACATCAGGCAGTGTATAATCTTTTCCCTTATAACCGAAACCAGAAAGAGGTTGAACTATAGCGGCTGTCCCGGCTCCAAAAATCTCTTTGAGCGTCCCTTGTCGATGGGCCTCGATAATCTCCTGAACTTTGATATCTCTTATCTCTACGGTAATTCCTCTATCCTTTGCAAGTTGAATGAGGCTTTTACGGGTAACGCCATCTAAAATGCGATCGTTAGTCGGGGCGGTAATCAACCTATCGGCTATTCGGAAAAATACATTCATCGTTCCGGCTTCCTCCATATACTCATGGGTCTCGGAATCCGTCCAAATAATTTGTGCATAACCTTCTTTCTTGGCCAATTCGGTTGGGTAAAAAGAAGCCCCGTAATTTCCGCCGTTTTTAACATATCCAACCCCGCCGTCCGCAGATCGACTATACCGATCTTGAACCAGTACTTTAATTCCCTCTGTTCCCGGAGTGTAATAAGATTTTACAGGGCTACAGACAATGACCATCTTATATGCGGTAGCAGGAGCAGCAGAAAGCTGTGCCTCGGTGGCAAAAATAAAAGGACGGATATATAAAGAGTATCCATTTTTAGGATTAATCCAAGCCTTGTCCAAGTTTAAGAGAATGTCCAGGCCATCAAAAAAATAATCCTTTGGGAATTCCGGCATACACATTCGTTTGGCAGATCTATTAAAGCGTTCAAAATTTTGATCAGGCCGAAATACAGATACATTGCCCTTCTCATCCTTAAAAGCCTTTACGCCTTCAAAGATACTTTGGCCGTAATGAAAAATCTTAGAGGCGGGATCCAATTGAAAAGGTCCATATGGTTTTATCTCCGGAACCTGCCATTTTCCATCTTTGTAATCACAGACCATCATATGGTCGGTATAAAATTTTCCAAATCCTGGATTATCCGGATCCATATCTTTTAGGCGAGATTGCTTTGTCTGCGCAACCTTAAAATTATTTGCTGTATTCATTAATATTCGATTTATTTACCTTTTGAGTTTGTTTTGCTTTAGAAACTATTTTTAATTTTAGTTAAATCCTATAGGAATAGAAAAATAACTCGTCATATTTTCATTAATTTGAGAACCTAAAAATACAAAAAATAATACAGGTTTGCTTTTAAAATTTTAATAATATAACAAAAGCGGGCTGTCCATAGCATCAGTATATTACTAAAATGAAACGAGAGCTTTTTTATACCGAAGATGGCTCGGCCAGCCTGAGGATTCCTCAGTGGAACGAACAATATCACTCTATACACGGAGCTTTGCAAGAAGCCCAGCACGTCTTTATACATCACGGGCTATCTCCTTACCACCAAAGGCATAAAAAATCTAAGATAATCGTCTTGGAGATGGGTTATGGAACAGGATTAAACGCCTTATTAACAGCTTTATACGCTACAGAATTTAAAGTAAAAATTGACTACATATGCCTCGAGGCATTTCCATTAGAAAAAAAGGAGTGGACCGCCTTAAATTATGGACAATTGCTCCATTGTCCCTCTTTATTTCATAGCCTACATGAGCTTTCTTGGGAAAAGCAACAGCAGGTAACGGATTATTTAGA